>JANTGX010000232.1 GCA_024762755.1 Gammaproteobacteria bacterium | reverse complement strand
CCGAGCGCCAGCCGGACAAGGTGATCGAGCGGCGCGGTCCTGCACTGGCCGCCGCCTTCGACGACGAGGGTTGCCCCACCAAGGCCGCCGAGGGCTTCGCCCGCTCCTGCGGCGTGGCCTCGGTGGACGATCTCGAACGCCTGGAGACGGACAAGGGCGCCTGGCTCTACTACCGCGCCGAACAGCCCGGCCGGCCCACCGCCGAGCTGGTGCCCGACCTGATGCGCGCCGCGCTGGACAAGCTGCCCATCCCCAAGCGCATGCGCTGGGCCGACCTGGAGGCCGAGTTCGTGCGCCCCGTGCACTGGGTGGTACTGCTGTTCGGCGACGAGGTCATCGAGACCGAGATCCTCGCCGTGAAGAGCGGCCGCGAGACCCGCGGCCACCGCTTCCATCGCCCCGAACCCCTGCTGGTGGCCGAGCCCGCCGCCTACGCCCCCCTGCTGGAGACCGAGGGCCACGTGGTGGCCGACTTCGCCAGCCGCCGCGAGGCGGTGCGCGCCCAGGTGCTGGAGGCCGGCGAAAAGCTGGGCGGCACGGCGGTCATCGACGACGACCTGCTGGACGAGGTCACCGGCATGGTGGAATGGCCTGCGGCCATCGCCGGCGACTTCGAGGCCCGCTTCCTCGACGTGCCGCCGGAGGCCCTCATCTCCAGCATGAAGGGCCACCAGAAGTATTTCCACGTGGTGGACCCTAACGGCAAATTGTTGCCTCACTTCATCACCGTGGCCAACATCGAGAGCCGCCAGCCCGAGCGGGTGCGCGAGGGCAACGAACGCGTCATCCGCCCGCGCCTGGCCGACGCCGAATTCTTCTGGACCCAGGACCGCAAGCGGCGCCTCGACTCGCACATCGACAGCCTGAAGAACATCGTCTTCCAGCAGAAGCTGGGCACCCTGTACGACAAGTCGGCACGGGTCGCCCGCCTCGCCGCCTTCGTCGCCGACAGCCTCGGTAGCAACCGCGAATGGGCCGAGCGCGCCGCCTGGCTGGCCAAGTGCGACCTGATGACCGAGATGGTCTACGAGTTTCCTGAATTGCAGGGCATCATGGGCCGCTACTACGCGTTACACGACGGCGAGCCGGAAGAGGTCGCCCTGGCCCTGGACGAGCAATACATGCCGCGCTTCGCCGGCGATGACCTGCCCGCCACCCCCACCGGCCAGGCCCTGGCCATTGCCGACAAGCTCGACACCATCGTCGGCATGTTCGGCATCGGCCAGCCGCCCACCGGCAGCAAGGATCCCTTCGCCTTGCGTCGCGCCGCCCTCGGCCTGTTGCGCATCGTCATCGAAGATCAACTGCCCCTGGACCTGCTCGCCTGCATCCAACAGGCCGCCGACAACCTGCAGGACAGGCTGGAAGTCGATGACGTCGTCGAACAAGTGTTCGACTTCATGATGGACCGTCTGCGTGCCTATTATCACGACCGCGGCGTCGCCCCCGAGGTATTCGAGGCGGTGCTCGCCCAGCGCCCCACCCAGCCCCTCGACTTCGACCGACGCGTGCGCGCCGTGAATCACTTCCTCACCCTGCCCGAGGCCGACAGTCTCACCGCCGCCAACAAACGCATCTCCAACATCCTCCGCCAAGCCGAGGAAAAGGGTATCCCGGTGCCCGCGCAGGTGGACGAAGCCCTGCTCGCCGAGCCCGCGGAAAAGGCCCTCGCCAGCCAGCTGGCCCAACTGGAGATAGAGGTCACCCCCCGGTTCGACGCCCGCGACTACGAACCCGCCCTCGCCCGCCTCGCCGCCCTGCGCGAGAGCGTCGACAAATTCTTCGACGACGTCATGGTGATGGTGGACGACGAAACCCTGCGCGCCAACCGACTCGCCCTGCTGGCACGCCTGCGCAACCTGTTCCTGCGCGTCGCCGACCTGTCGCGTCTGCCCGGCTGAGGAGAACGGCAGGGCAGCCCGTAGGTTGGGGTGAGGAACGAACCCCAACGTCACCTCGGAGGCCGGGCGTGGCCCTGCATGTTGGGGTTCATAAAAACATTCACCCCAACCTACGGGCTGCATGGCTGGACCGTTTCCTACGGGAGTTTATGTGCAAGATGACCAACGCGCTCAGTATCAAAAGCGATTCATGGCCAGACGTTACAGAAAAGCTCCATTTTGCCATCGACATTAAGTACGAGGGTTGCAGGCTATTTCACGAGGACATCTACTTTGATGACGAGTCCGTTGTGGTATCGGGTCTGCAACGATTGAACGAGTCCAGATCTGGGAAAGTCACTGTTGACGGTGGGGAGAGATTTGGCCTGGCTGTCGAGGCAACGAGAAGTGGTGGCCTCATTCTGAAGTTCAAGGCGGCCTCGGATTCTCGGTTTCCTGGGAGACTCGATTTGGAAGGGTTCTTCTCGGTCGAAGGGGAATACTTTGAAAGTACAGTAAAGGCATTGGCTAGGATATTTCAGCGGGGTGGTGAATTCGCCGTCACGTCGGATAACAAAGTAACATCGTTAGACAGCCCGTAGGTTGGGGTGAGGAACGAACCCCAACGTTACCCGGGAGGTCGAGCATGGCCCTGCATGTTGGGGTTCATATAAAACATTCACCCCAACCTACGAGCTACGGGATCAATCGTCTTCGTGTGTTTGATGAGTGAAAAAGCAATGCAGTCCATTGTTAGGGTGCCAGCAGCAGGATCGGCGTAGAATCCCCTGTGAATCCGATTCTCAACCCCATGCCCGGAGATCACCATGGAACACAGCGACTCTTACCAGGCCATGCTCGCCGCCGTGCAGGCCTTTCATGACAAGCACGATTTCAAGAACAAGGGTGGCGAGGAGATGCTCTACCGCATTGCCTTGATGGTGGAAGAGCTGGGTGAGATGGCCGAGGTGGTGACCAAGGGCAAGGCGAAGGAGAAGTTGGCTGAGGAGACGGCGGATCTTTTCATCTTGCTCATCGGTACCGCCATCTCTGCGGACTTCGATCTCAAGGAGGCCTTCTGGGCCAAGATGGAGAAGATCATGTCGCGCGAGTCGCGCATGGTGGATGGGCGTATCCGGGTGTCAGAATTTCGAGAATAAACGGGCCTCCTTTCGGCGGTATGTGTCTGCCCTGAGTGGTTATTCGACCTGCATCGCCCTGCGCTTCATCTCTCGTGTGGGGCCTGGCTCGTGTCACCCGGCTGGGGCCTGCCCGACAATTCCTTAGTGGTTAGGTTGACTTTCCTTCAGCCTGATCTAGCCTCTTCGAGGCGGCCGCGGATCTGGCCGTCGCGCAAATCCATCGCAACGAGGGGGTGTCGTATGATGTTGAGCATCGTATTGTTCACCGTGCTGTTCCTGCTGGCCGCTGTCTCTATGTTCAGCTCGTAACGGGTTTTTTTCCACCAACAAAAAGGCCGGGATCAGATGATCCCGGCCTTTTTCTTTTCTGTGCTTTTTCCTTTTGGCTCTGTGACTCTCCGAGTCTTTGTTGCAGTGATCAGATAGGTGCGCAGACCTCGCCGATGCCGCCGGGGATGGTGACGCAGGCCTCCAGGTCATTGCCGTTGACCTTCACCCGGCCGCCGGCCAGGGTCTGGCAGTTGCCGTTGTAGCAGTAGTCACCAGCGACGTCGCCGCCGAGGCCGCTGCTGCCCAGGAGCAGGTCAACGCGACCGACGAACTCGCCCTTGGGCAGGGTGATGTTGGTGGTCTTGTTGCAGCCGCGGGGGATGTCGCAGCTCTTGGGCACCGAGCAGGTCTTGGCCACGGAGCAGGACTTGGCGACGTTGCAGCCGCCCTGGCCTGTGATGGCATTCCAGCCACAGGTAAAGATGTCGGTGACCCATTTGGTGCCGCAGATGGCGGCATCGGTGACGGTCTTGCTGCCGCAGATGGCGGCGTTGGTGACCGTATCCACACCGCAGACGAGGCCATCTGTCACCTTCTCATAGCCGCAGATGGCACCGTCCACCACCCATTCCACCACCTGCTCGACGCCGGAGATGGGGATGGTCACGCGGCTGCTGCCGCGCAGGTTGACGCCGGCGCGATCGATGGTGCCGGACAGACCGATGCGCGAGAGGGGGGTGACGAAGTCGCCGCCGGCATGCAGGCCGGTGACGCCCACCTGCAGGCCCACGTCCTGCAGACCGACGCCGGCGATGCCCATGTC
>JANTGX010000231.1 GCA_024762755.1 Gammaproteobacteria bacterium | reverse complement strand
GACCTCGCTCAGCCCCGGCAGGCTGCCGGTGAGGAAGAAGAAGGGGTCCTGCGGGTCGAGGACGAAGGTGACGCTCTGGCCACCGGGTGCCTCGAAGCCGATGGGGCCCAGGCTGGCCTCGAAGCCGGCATTGAAGGCGAAGAACAGGTACTGGCGGTCGTCCTTCAGGGGTGCCTCCAGGCTGGCCAGGTTGCTGCCATAGTCCAGACCCACGTCGGCCAGCACCGGGGTGCCGATCTCGGCACCGGCGAGCATGCCAAGATCGGGGAAGGGCACCTGGGCGGTGCCGCGCAGGCGTTCGATGCCGCCCAGCTCGCCGGCGCTGCCGTATTCGAAGACGAGATCCGCCTCCAGCAGCACCATGTCGCCCAGCGGCGTCTCCAGCAGCAGGCTGCCGGTGGCGTGCAGGCCGCTCTTCACCTGGCCGTTGAACAAGTCTTCCACATTGCTCTGACGCGCCTTGAGGCGAATCTGTCCGATCTCCAGGGTGACGAAGTCGCTACTGTCGACCACGTCCTGCGGCGCGCAGCCGGCACTGTCGACGACGCCGCCGGCGGTCGCGGGGCACAGGTCGACGGCGTTCTCCACCCCGTCGCCATCGTCGTCGGCCACCACGGTGACCGCCACGCGCCATTCACGGCTCAGCCCCTGGCCCGGCAGGCTGACCCGCAGGCCGACCTCGTATTCTCCGGCGGCGGTGGCCTGCAGGGTCTGGGTGAGGGCGAAGTCCTGCCGCCCACTGCCGGCGTCGAAGCTGCCGTCGTTGCTGGCCAGCAGGCTCAGGCCGCTGCCGGGCAGGATCTCCTCGCTGCGGACGGCCAATGCCCCGCTGCCGCCATTCTGCACCGCGAGCAGATAGTCGAGGCCGTGCGTCTCACCCACCGCCATGCGCAGGGCCGTGGCCGTGGCGCTGAGGGCGAGATCGTTGTTGGCGGCGGGCAGGATCTCCCATGCCAGATCCTCGACGCGGAAGGGCGTGTTGAGGTCGCGGCGCAGGCGGAAGGTGTCCTGACTGAGGGCCGTGGCGCCGGCCGCCAGGGTGTCGAAGGTCAGCTCGTCGTCCACCAGGGTGACGCCGGCGGGCAGGCCGCTGAGGCGGGCGGTGAGACCGCTGCGGGCCAGGGCGTCGTTGGTGAGTCGCGCGCGGTAGGTATACTCTACGGTCTCGTCGTCGATGGGTTGGGTCTCTTCCAGCCGATAGTCGTCGATCACCAGCGCCTTGGCCGGCATGGCCTGCAGGGAATCGGGCGCGCCCAGCGGGGGATTCTGGGTCAGCGGGTCTTTGCTCGACCCGCCACCACCTCCGCAGGCACTGAGTGCAAGGATGCAGAGCAAGGCGCCAAGGCGGCCGAGTGTATGGGCCGTGGCGTTCTGCTGCCTGCCCGGGATTTGGGGAATGGGGATTCGCATGACTTTCTCCTGTCGTCGAGGGGTTCGAATGGGTCGCGTTTTGCGGCCTGTCATGGAGAAAGGCGACGCCATGGCGGAAATTCCCTCACGCCGGGTAAAAAGTCACACGGGGTTTTGAGATCATGTCGCAGAAAGAGCATCCACAGACCCAGTCGGTGACCCGCCTGCTGCAGGATTGGCGCGGCGGCGATGCCGAGGCCCTCGACCGCCTCACTCCCCTGGTCTACGACAGCCTGCGACGGCTGGCCGGCCGCTACATGCGCGGCGAGCGTGCCGACCACACCCTGCAGGCCACCGCGGTGGTGCACGAGGCCTATGCCCAGCTGGTGGGCATGGACGTGGCCTGGCAGGATCGCGCCCATTTCTATGCCCTCGCCGCGCGCATGATGCGGCGCATCCTGGTGGACTATGCCCGCGCCCAACGGCGCGCCAAGCGCGGTGGCGATCTGGCGCGCATCACCTTGGCCGAGTCCCAGTTGGCGGCGCAGACCGGCGACCTCGACCTGCTGGCCCTGGACGACGGTCTGCAGCGCCTGGCCGCCTTCGACGAACGCAAGGCACGGGTGGTGGAGCTACACTTCTTCGCCGGCCTCAACTACGACGAGACCGCCGCGGCCCTCGGCATCTCCGCCGCCACCGTCGACCGCGACCTGCGCCTGGCCAAGGCCTGGCTGTATCGCGAGCTGTCGGCGGGCTGAGCCTGCGCGAGCGGGTATGCGCCGGCATGCGGTCTGGCTGTGTGAGGGGATGAGCGGATTGAGGGAATAGAACGGCCGCTGTCGCTTTACCAGGAAACCCGCAACCATTCAGGAGTCGATCCGCATGAGTCATCCCCTTCGCGTCGCCGTCGTCGGCGGCGGCATCGCCGGCCTCGCCGCCGCCTATCACCTCACCCGCCCTGGGCGCGACTGCGCCGTCACCGTGTTCGAGGCCACCGACCACCTGGGCGGCAACGCCTACACCGTGCGCGTCGATCTGGGCGAGCTGTGCCGGCCCGGCCGCCCCTGCGGCGAGGGCGGCGAGCACCTGCTGCGCTGGGCCGATCTCGGCGTGGACGACTTCAACCGCAACAGCTACAAGCAGATCGCCGCGGTGATGGCGGAGATCGGCTTCACTGCCTACCGCCCGCTGGAGGACACCACCAGCTTCGCCACCGCCGACGGCGACAAGATCCTCACCGCCGACCGCGAGCTGCACCACGGCACCAGCAACCCGCAGGTGCGCATCCCCGCCGAGCTCGAAAACACCTACCACGCCTTCATGGGCGCGGCGGCCAAGGCCGCCCTCGATCCCGCCTACCACCGCACCACCGTGGCCCAGTTCGTCGCCGAATACCGGGCCGCCCATCCCGCGGAGGCCGAGCGGCTGGATCGTGTGCGCGACGACTTGCTCTATCCACGCATCTCCGCCATGTATTTCGTCGACGACAGCGGCCCCGAGGTCATGCCCCTGCGCGCGGTGATGCTCTACTACATGCTGCAGGAAGGCTTCGACCCCGACAGCCAGACGCCGCCCAAGCCGGACCGCAATTACTTCGTCGAGGGCGCCGAGTCCTGGATACGCTGTCTCGCCACCTGGCTGGAGAGCAACCGGACGGTGCGCATCGTACGCAACGCCCACGCCCGCGTGGCGGTGGATGCGACGGGTGTGAGCCTGCACTTCGACCCGCCCGTGGCGAACCCGCCGGGCCGATTCGACAAGGTGGTCATGGCCTGCCACGCCGACGATGCCCTGCGCAGCATCGAGCAGGGCCTGACCCCCGAGATCGCCGCCGTACTCGGCCGCATCAGCTACACCAACAGCCGCGCCGTGTGCCACACCGACGCCGAGCAGCTGCCCATCGACCGCAACGCCTGGCGTACCTACAACGTCCCCATCCGCCAGGGCGTGGGCATGAAGCCCTATCGCATGACCTACGTCATGAACCGTCTGCAGAACGACGCCGCGCAGACCGGCGGCGCCGGCGAGCCGGACTACGACCACTTCGGCATGCCGCAGTTCTTCGTCAGCCTCAACCCGGAGCCACCGGTGCCCGACGAACGGGTGCTGCGCATCGTACGCGAACCCGGCCACACCCCCGGCGGCTACACCCGCCGACTCACCTCCGGCGAGACCGCCCCACCGCGCGGCTGGCAGGCCCTGGAGGCGGCCGACGACCGCGCCGTGGCCTGGTTCAAACACAACGTGCTCGACTTCGACTGCCTCGATGCGCAGGAACAGCTACCCGCCGCCCAAGGCGGTGAACACGGCCGCCTGTTCCTCACCGGTGGCTGGGCCAAGGGCGCCGGTCTGCACGAAGAATGCTGGCTGATGGGCGAGACGGTGGCGAAGGCCGTGCTGGGCGAAAAGGCCGAAGACGAGCACCGGTTCCGACCCGAGGCCGGCGCGCACTATGCCCCGCGCTACCTCCGCGAGGCCCACCAAAAGGCCGACTGAGCAAGCCAGCCGCGGTTCCCGTGGCGGCGGTCTTTCGTCGCCCCCTTCGCGGCCCAAGGGTCCGCTCCCACGATGGGGCTGAACGATGTTGCGAGGAGACTGTGGGGTTGTTGCAAGCCCTCCGCGAGACGCGGCAGAAGCAGACTGCCCAGGTCTGCCGAACCCCGTGGGAGCGGACCCTTGGGCCGCGAAGGGGGCGACGAAAGACCGCCGCCACGGGAGTCGCGGCTGGCTTGCTCAGTCGGCCTTTTGGTGGGCCTCGCGGAGGTAGCGTGGGG
>JANTGX010000230.1 GCA_024762755.1 Gammaproteobacteria bacterium | reverse complement strand
GCCGGCTGCGCGGTCACGGTCACGGAACTGTCCAGCGTGGTGCTGGCGCCCGTTGCGCTGGTTTCCTGCGCCAGCTGTTGTTCGATGTCTGCCACCGTGAACGAGGTTCCGGGGATGGTCATGCCCTCGGGGTCGATGGACTCGATGGTGGAGCGCACCTCGGTGGGCAGCACGGGGATGCTGTTGCCGTCGGCATCGGTGCCGTCGATGCTGCCGTCGGCGAGGTCGCTGGCGAGGGCCTGGATCACGGTGTCGGCATCCACGTTGCCGATGCTGCCGTTCACCTGGGATTTCATCTCTTCCACCACGGCGCCCAGGGCTTCCACGGCGGCGCGATAGCGGGCGGTCTTGGCCTGTTCGGTGGCCGTGTCGGTGCTGTCGTCCAGCAACGGCGGTGTGTTGTAGATATCCACCTTGTCGTCAAGGCCGAAGCCGAGGGTGGATTTCACCTCTTCCGCGGCGATGGGTAGGGCGGCCAGGAAGCGTCCTTCGGTGGTAGTGGCGTTGTTGTATTCGTTGCTGCTGCTATAGGGGGCGCGGTCGGACAGGGTGTTTTCGATGGCCACGTCCACCGCCATGCTGGTCAACGGCGTGGCGTAGATGTTGATGCCGCTGTCGAGCATTTCCTGCGTCACCACTGTCTTCATCTGCGACAGGATGGGCGGCTTGTTGGTCATCAGGTCGACGGTGCTGTCGGTCTTGGTGAACACCAGGATGTAGGGCGGATCGAGGTCGGCGTCCTTGAACTGCACCTGGAAGGCAGCCTTGGCATCGGTGGTGCCCGTGGCGGTCGGTGTGGCGGACTGGAAGTCCACGAAGGTCGGGTCGAAGGTGTAGAAGGCGACATTGGCATTGGCCAGCGGACCTTTAACGCCGCCGCCGGAGATGGTGGTGGTGGGTTCTGATGTCCCTCCGCCACCGCCGCCGCCTCCTCCGCCACCACCACCTCCACAGGCAGAGAGCAGAATGGCCATGGACAGGGCGGACAACTTCCAAAGGGCGCGTGGCCGCTTGGGGGTCTTATCCTCTTGCATGATTTTTTTCCTCTTATTGACAAGAACGAACTGTTGTCGACGTCCGTGTTGCACTTCCCGTGTCCCGTGCTGCACACAGACTTTGTCGCCTGAGACCCAAAGGGTCGTCAGCCATGGTTTTGTCGTCTGCCGAGGAAAATACTTAAGAAATTGTGGTTATCATCACAAAAAATCATATGGGACAGGGGTCTTGCCCCGTTTCGAGATGTCCTGAAACGACACCGCCCGGCATTGCCGGGCGGTGGTGGCCTGATGGCGGAAAGGGGTTATTTCATGCTTGGCATCACTACGGTCAGCCCCAGGATCTTCCAATCCTGCATGCCGCCGCGGTAGTAATGGATCTTCTCCGCCGGGTAGCCGAGCTTCAGCAGGGCGTGGATGGCGTGGGGGGATTGTCCACACCACATGCCGTTGCACCAGAGGGTGATGTCCTTGGACTTTTTGAAATCCCACTCGCTGCTGGCGGCGCCTTTGCCCATCATGCCCTGAAGGCTGCTCCAGGCATCGTCGATGAACGAGCTGGAGGTCTTGGGTGTCACACCGAGCTTGGCCAGGGCGGCGGCCTTGGTGGCCTTGTCCTGGTCGTCGCCGAAGGCGGTGAAGGGGATGTTGACGGAGCCGGGGATGGTGCCCTTTTTGTGCCACGAAGGGGTGCGGGCATCGATGAGCACACCGCTGCCCGTATTGACCTTCTTCTCGATGAAGTCGAGCACCTCGAGTTCGCCCACGGTGGTCACGCCGGGCGCGACCTGCATGGGTTGGATGCAGAAGGGCGGGCATTTGCGCGAGGTCTTGGCGAAGCCGCCGGTGAGGACGTGATTCTGGTCCTGGATGCGCTCGATCTTCACCACCTTGCCGTCGTGCAGGGTGTTGATATAGGGCAGGCCCTTGCGGATGTTGACGCCGTCGGCCTGCACGGCGCCGGCACCCAGCGCCAGGGCGAGGGTCAGTAGTACGGGGGCGGGGGAGTATCGGGACATGGTTTTTTCCTTCGCGGGGTGGTGGTCATTTTCGCCGGATCATTTCTGACTCTGGGCGAAATAGAGGTCGAGTATCATTTTGTTGATCCGCGTCTGCTTGAGTTGTTCGCGGAGATGGCCGTCCAGAACCTTGCGTTTGTTGGCCTCGCTGAGGCGGCCATAGAAGGTATAGACGTGTGGATAGCCGGCCTTCAGGGTGCGCTCGAAGGCCTTTCGCTCCTGTGCCTGGGCACGATCTTCGCCGAGGGCTTGGCCGCCAGTGGCTTCGCCGGGCGCCTCCGCGCTGGCCTCGGCCTCGGCGTCGAGTTCTGAGAGGTAGTCTGCTATACCGCTCATGGGCAGCAGGCCGAGGCAAAGTGTGAGGGCAAGCCCCACCCTTTGTGGTGTGATCTTTCGCATCTCTTTCCCCTGATTTTTCGGCTGATCCAGCGCCCGCTCTGTCGGCAGGATTGTGCGGGATCGCGTCTGTTTCTGCAGAATGCTTCGGCGGCGTGGGCGAGAACTTTAATCTGAAGTCACGAACCCCGGTTCAGGTCTTCCGTCGTCCTCGCCGATGCACGACCTCCGCGCCTAGGAGACTGCAGTATGCGCAATACGCCGCCGCCGCGCTGCGTAAAATTGCCAGATCAGTCCTCGGCGGGGGTGGGTGGAACCTGCAGCCAGAAGGTGACGGGGCCATCGTTGATCAGGGCGACCTGCATGTCGGCGCCGAATTGGCCGCTGGCCACGGGGTGATGACCGCGCCGGGCGAGGTCCACGAGATGGTCGAACAGGCGGCGGGCGGTCGCCGGGGGCGCGGCATGGCTGAAGCCGGGGCGGGTTCCTTTGTGAGTATCGGCGGCGAGGGTGAATTGGGGCACCAGGAGCAGGCCGCCGCCGGTATCGCGCAGGCTGAGGTTCATGCGGCCTTGTGCATCGGCGAATACGCGGTAGCCCAGCAGACGCTGCAGCAGGCGCTCGGCCTGGTCGTCGCGGTCGTCGCGTTCCACCCCCACCAGCACCAGCAGGCCGGGGCCGATGGCGCCGATGTTCTGGCCATCGACACGGACACTCGCCTCACTGACCCGCTGCAGCAGGCCGATCATCCCAGTCGTTGGGCGAAGTCGTCGGTGGCGCGTACCAGGGCATCGATGATGCCCGGCTCGAAGGCGGAGTGGCCGGCGTCGGGGACGATCTGTAACTGGGCCTCGGGCCAGGCCTGGCTCAATTCCCAGGCGCTCTGCATGGGGCACACCAAGTCATAGCGCCCCTGCACCAGGGTGCCGGGGAGGTCCTTCAGGCGTTCGGCGTGGCGCAGGATCTGGTTCGGCTCGAGGAAGCAGTCGTGGTGAAAATAGTGGCTCTCGATACGCGCCAGGGCGAGGGCGTTGTAGGGTTCGGCGAAGTGGTTCACCAGGGGTTTGCTCGGGTGCAGGGTGGAGGTGCGGCCCTCCCAGGTGGCCCAGGCCTTGGCCGCGGCCATGCGCGCCACCTCGTCGTCGCCGGTGAGGCGTCGATGATAGGCGGTGAGCAGGTCGCCGCGCTCGGCCTCCGGGATGGGCTGGATGAAGTCCTGCCAGTAATCGGGGAAGACGCGGTTGGCGCCCTCCTGGTAGAACCAGCGGATCTCTTCCGGCCGGCAGAGAAAGATGCCGCGGAGGATCAGGCCGAGGCAGCGCTCGGGATGAGTCTGGGCATAGACCAGGCTGAGGGTGGAGCCCCAGGAGCCGCCGAACAGCAGCCATTGCTCGATGCCCAGGTGCTCGCGGATGCGCTCCATGTCGGCCACCAGGGCCTGGGTGGTGTTGTTCTCCAACGAGGCGTGGGGTGCCGACTTGCCACAGCCACGCTGGTCGAACAAGACGATGCGGTAACGCTCCGGGTCGAAGAAGCTACGCTGCGCCGGCGAGGTGCCGGCGCCGGGACCACCGTGCACGAACACCACGGGGATGCCGCGGGGGTTGCCGCATTCCTCCACGTGTAGTCGGTGGGGGGCCTCCACGGCCAGGGTGTGGGTGACGTAGGGTTGGATCTTCGGATAGAGGTCCCGCATGAGGCAGTGTTCCCGTCGGCTGAGTAAACGCCCAGCATAACGACCTAGCCGCGGGGATCAATCCCTGACGACTTTGTCGCCCAGGCCGACGATGGCCAGACCGC
>JANTGX010000229.1 GCA_024762755.1 Gammaproteobacteria bacterium | reverse complement strand
TCCGCGTCGTCGCTGCCGATGATGCGAGGGTCCAGTACGTAGCGCTGCGGATAGGCCATGTTGAAGGGCAGATAGGCGCCCTTGCGTTGTTTCATGCCGTAATGGAATTCGTCGTCGAACTCTGCCTCCACGGCCGTGCCACAATCACCGCAGGCGGTACATTTGTCGTTGACGTAGCGTGGCTGGCGCTTGAGGGTCACGCTGTAGTCGCCCGCCTCACCGCTCACGGCGGCCACCTCGGTCAGGGTCATCACGCGCACGTTGCGGTTTCCCTTGATCCGGCGCAGGTTGATCTCCAGGCCGCAAGAGGGGTGACACATCTTGGGAAAATATTTGAACAGCTGACTGATGCGTCCACCCAGGGCCGGATTCTTCTCGACCAGGATGACGTCCTTGCCGCACTCGGCCGCCTCGAGGGCCGCCGAAATGCCAGAGATCCCCCCACCGACCACCAGGATAGTCTGGTTGGTTGCCACTGCCTGCCCCATCGGCTTGTCTCCTTATTGATTTATCGTCTGCGGATGCGGCAAGTCCGATTCGGCTTCATCGGCGGCGCTTCCGCGTGCCCACTGCTAAATTCGCAACTATTCTATGCATAAAATGCGCAGGCGGTAATTCTTTCTTTTAATCGCCGCATTAAGGGAGCTCCGGGTCTACTGTCATAGGCGCTAGGCCGCGCAGGGCCGTGCCGAATACCATAGCAGGCCGATCGTGAATTTGCCGGGCCTGTGATGCAAAAAGTCGGAAACGGCGCGGCTTGGCAGGCCACCAGTTCACGCAGAGGTGCCGGGGGATATTCACGTAATTTATCGCACCGATAAACTCAGTAATTAGATATATCAGAATATGCCGATATATAATCGGCGACTGCTTCCCCTCAAGGGCTTGATTTTATGTCGAAGAACAACACCACCTCGACCCTGGAACAGAACGTCGAGGTCAAAAATACCACCTGTTACATGTGCGCCTGCCGCTGCGGCATTCGCGTCACCCTGCGCGACGGCGATGTGCGCTATATCCAGGGCAATCCCGATCATCCGCTGAACAAGGGCGTGATCTGTGCCAAGGGCTCCAGCGGCATCATGAAGCAGTATTCGCCGGCGCGCCTGACCAAGCCGCTGAAGCGCCGTGAGGGCGCCGAGCGCGGCAGCGCCGAGTTCGAGGTCATCTCCTGGGACGAGGCCTTCGACATCATGGAGCAACGTCTCGCCCATCTGCGCGAGACCGATCCCAAACAGTTCGCCCTGTTCACCGGGCGCGACCAGATGCAGGCCCTGACCGGCCTGTTCGCGAAGAATTACGGCACCCCCAACTATGCCGCCCACGGCGGTTTCTGCTCGGTCAACATGGCCGCGGGCATGATCTACACCATCGGCGGCTCCTTCTGGGAGTTCGGCGGCCCGGACCTGGAACGCTCCAAGCTGTTCGTCATGTTCGGCACCGCGGAGGACCACCACTCCAACCCGCTGAAGATGGAGTTGGCCAAGTTCAAGCGCAACGGCGGCCGCTTCATCTCCATCAACCCGGTGCGCACCGGCTATTCCGCCATCGCCGACGAGTGGGTGCCCATCAAGCCCGGCACCGACGGCGCCCTGCTGCTGGCCATCACCCACGAGATCATCAAGCAGGGGCTGTACGACCGCGACTTCCTCACCCAGTACTCCAACGCCGCCCAGCTCGTCAATCAGGACGCCGACAGCGACGACTTCGGCCTGCTGGTGCGCGGCCTGGAGTTCGACGAAGGCAAGGTCCATCCGCACGACGAGATGTGGTGGGACCGTCACAGCAACAAGGCCGTGCAGACCCACAGCCCCGGCGCCGATCCCTTCCTTCTCGGTGAGTTCACCCTCGACGACGGCACCCCGGTGAAGCCTGGCTTCCAGCTGCTGGTGGAGCAGGTCAAGGACTACACCCCGGAATGGGCCGCCGACATCACCGGCATCCCCGCCGACACCATCCGCCGCCTGGCCCATGAGATGGGCATCACCGCCCGCGACGAGAAGATCGAGCTGCCCATCGCCTGGACCGACACCTGGGGCAACGAGCACGAATCCGTCACCGGCAACCCCGTCTCGTTCCACGCCATGCGCGGCCTGGCCGCCCATTCCAACGGCTTCCAGACCATCCGCGCCCTGTCGGTCCTCATGTCCATCCTCGGCACCATCGACCGCCCCGGCGGTTTCCGCCACAAGGCACCCTTTCCCCGCCCCGTGCCGCCCTGCCCGAAGACCCCCAACGGCCCGCACGGCGTGAAACCCAACAGCCCGCTAGGCGGCATGCCCCTGGGCTGGCCGGCCGACCCCAACGACCTGTTCGTCGACGACCAGGGCGAGGCCATACGCCTCGACAAGGCCTTCTCCTGGGAATATCCCCTGTCGGTGCACGGCATGATGCACAACGTCATCACCAATGCCTGGCGCGGCGACCCCTACACCATCGACACCCTGATGATCTTCATGGCCAACATGGCCTGGAACTCCACCATGAACACGGTGGAGGTGCGCAAGATGCTCAACGACAAGGACGACGAGGGTGAATACAAGATCCCCTACATCATCGTCTGCGACGCCTTCCAGTCCGAGATGGTGGCCTACGCCGACCTGGTGCTGCCCGACACCACCTACCTCGAGCGCCACGACGTCATGTCCATGCTCGACCGGCCCATCTCCGAGTACGACGGCCCGGTGGACTCGGTGCGCATCCCGGTGCTGCCACCCACGGGCGAGTGCAAACCCTTCCAGGAGGTCCTCATCGAGCTGGGCTCACGCCTCAAGCTGCCCGCCTTCACCACCGCCGAGGGCGAGCGCAAGTTCCGTGACTACCCCGATTTCGTCATCAACTTCGAGACCGAGCCCGGTTCCGGCATCGGCTTTCTCGCCGGCTGGCGCGGCAAGGGTGGCGAAAAGGCCCTGCGCGGCGAGCCCAATCCCAAACAATGGGAGATGTACGAGAAGAACAACTGCGTCTTCCACTACGAACTGCCAAAGTCCTACCAGTACATGCGCAACTGGAACCAGGGTTACTTGGAGTGGGCCCAGTATCACCGCCTGACCCGCTACACCGACCCCATCAACATCCACATCTACTCCGAGGTGCTGCAGAAATTCCGCCTCTCGGCACAGGGCAAATACGCCGGCAAACAGCCGCCCGAACGTCTGCGCGAGCGCATCCAGACCTACTTCGATCCGCTGCCCTTCTACTACGAACCCCTGGAAGGCCAACTCAGCGACAAACACAAGTACCCGCTGAACGCCATCACCCAGCGCCCCATGGCCATGTACCACTCCTGGGATTCGCAGAACGCCTGGTTGCGCCAGATCCATGCCCACAACTACCTCTACATGAGCCCCAAGCTGGGCACCGCCGGCGGCTTTGCCGATGGCGACTGGGTGTGGGTGGAGTCCATGCATGGCCGCGTGCGCTGCATGTGTCGCTTCTCCGAGGCCGTGGAACCCGGCACGGTGTGGACCTGGAACGCCATCGGCAAGGCCGCCGGCGCCTGGAACCTCACCCCGGACGCCAACGAGTCGAAGCAGGGTTTCCTGCTCAACCACCTCATCTCCGAGGAGCTGCCGGCGCACGGCCAGGGCGAACACCTGTCCAACTCGGACCCCATCACCGGCCAGGCCTCCTGGTACGACGTGCAGGTGCGGGTCTACAAGGCCGACGCCAACGAAGAACCGGTGACCTCACCGCAATTCGACCCAGTGCTGCCGGTGCCGGGTGAACCGCCACGCAAATCCTGGCTGGCGTATTTCGCCGGCAAGCGGCCGAGCAAACTCAATATCGGCAAAAAGGACTAGGGCGCCAGCCCCGACACACCCGGACCAACTCCCGGTGGGCCATGCCCACCCCACGAAACACTGGTATCGATATGACCCAACTCGCTCTCGTCATCGACCTCAACGTCTGCGTCGGCTGCCATGCCTGCGTCACCAACTGCAAGGAGTGGAACACCTCCGGTGCCGCCGGCCCGCTGGTAGACGAAAACCCCTACGGCAAAGACCCCACCGGCACCTTCTTCAACCGCGTGCAGACCTTCGAGGTGGGCGAATACCCCCACACCGATACGGTGCACTTCCCCAAGAGCTGCCTGCACTGCGAGGATCCACCCTGTGTGCCCGTGTGCCCCACCGGCGCCAGTTACAAGCGCGAGGAAGACGGCATCGT
>JANTGX010000228.1 GCA_024762755.1 Gammaproteobacteria bacterium | reverse complement strand
TGGGCACTGATGCGAGGTGTCAACCGGCTGGCGCGGTAGGCATTGAAGACCACCTCACCTGGCGCAGAAATCACCTCGTGCAGCGTAATTGGATATAACGGGGCCACGGAAATCTCTGCAGCAGCCATCTGTTCAGGACTCAACTCAATACCGCCCTCCTCATGCTCTTGGTGTGCGCCGGGGGCTGTAGATTCTTCATCGTGGTGGTCAGCCGTATCGGCGGCCAGGTTGGAGCAGGCCAAAGTCAGGGCAAGCAGGCTTGAAAAAAGAAAATACTGTTTCATCATGTTCTCCATTGACCGAGGTCCCGCGAGGGAAATCGGTAGATATGCTCGGAAAGTGACTAGCTATTTTTCGTTGGAAGCGTTGCCGCCGGACACCCAGGACTCGACCTTCCCCGTAGCCAGCAACCAATCGACCCAGGTCTGCCACAGCTCACCCGATAGTTCACTCGCGGCGATCTGTGCATCAATGTTCTGACGGGTCTGCAACAGATACTCTGTGGTGGACAGTTCGCCTCCGCGCCAAATGCGCTGGACCAACTGCAATTGTTCGGCAAGACCTTCCCGTCCCTCTGTCTGCCATTGCCGCCAAGCGGTGTGGGTCAGGCGATAGACCTTCAGGCTGCCCTCCAGATTGTTGGCCGCCAGTCGTCGCATATCGAGCAGGGTCTTTTCAGCTTGAATGGCTTTCTGACGGGCAGCCGAAACCTCGGCCTTGTAGGGATTACGCACATTGAGCGGCACGCTGAAATTCAACCCCAGGAGCAGCTCACTATTTTCACTGCCGCCGCGCACGCCAAGGGTGGGATCGGCCTTGCGCTTGGCCCGGGACAACGACACGGCCGCACGTGCCGCATCCAGGTGTGCCTGCTGAACGGCGAGTTTCGGTAGGCGACCGAGTACGGCATCCATCTCGGCAGGCACAGGGGGTACCGGTGGCTCGGCGGGCAGCGTCGGCCACCGATCCAGCGCCAGCCCGCTGGCGGCACGCAATTCCGAGGCCAGTGAGGCAAGCTCGGACTCTCCGCGTGCCAGTTGCACCCGAGATTCGCTGCGTGCGACCCGCGCCACCGCAAGGTCCAATCGCCCCACATCGCCGGCGGCGTAGCGTTCCCGCGATGTCGCCACCAATTGCTGCATCAGCTCGGCGCGCTGACGAGCCAGCTCCAACTGTCCCCGTGCCGTATGCAGGCGCGCGAGGGCACGTAGCACTTCACCGGCCACCCGCTGACGCACGGCGCGTAATTCGGCCCTGGCGGCCACGACATCGGCCTCCCCCATGGCCCGGTAGGCGCCGCGCTTGTCCCCCCAGTCGATGGTCTGGCTGATGCCGAGGCTCAGGGTGTCGACATCGGTACGCTCCGCGTCCATTGCCAGTTCAGGGTTGTAAAGAGGACGACCCGCCGCATCGAGGCGGGCTCGAGCGGCCTCCACTCCGGCCAGGGCCGCCTGCACGGCAGGATGTTCATCCCATACCCGGGCGATCAGTTGCCGGAGGTCGGTAGACGATTCGCCCGCCCAGGCAGGCAGGCTCAGGCAGGCCAGCAGACCTGCCCACAACAAGGACTTCGAAAACATGGATGACTCCCAGAAATCTGACGAACCACACAGCGCCCCGCGCAAGACACGGGGCGGGAGAAAAGACGTGCGGGATCAGACCCGGGGGGGCTTGGAGGGAGGGGTTGGGAAACGGCTGTTCAGCCGAGGAGTCAATGAGGGGAAATCGGCCAGGGCTGAAAAACGCACCATATCGGAGATGTCGCTGGTCATGGCCACCAAGTGCGAAGACAAGTGACAGCCATGGCTCTGATGCATATCGTCGTCGGACACCGGGGCATCGTACAGACATCCGCCCATGGCGGGGACCTCGCCGGACAGCAAATCGGCATGCCCATCCGAGGCCCAGACCATACCACTGGTGAGCAGGACAAAGACCATGAAGGTGATGAGCGCGCGATGCATTTCAGCATTCTGGTGTTCTATGTTTGACGCGTCAAGCCACGTGGACTGAAAGCCACACAAATGTGGCTTTCTTCACGCCGCCAGACCGACCGACCTTTAACCGCCCATCGAAAGTCTTGCGAGACGAACGAGAAGAGGGGCCACTATGGCTCGCCTTCCCCTCCCCGTAATTCGATGGTGGCGGTGACCGTCACCTGCAGTCGCTGGCTACCGGGGGCCAGCGGTGGGGCGGCGACGCTGGCCCGTTCGGCCCGCATGAGCGCGATCCGTGGAGGCGTGCGGGGTGTATCGATACGCATCTCCACCAGGCGGTAGGTGGTGCGTCCCATGGCCTCTGCCACCAGCCGGGCCCGGTTGCGGAAGGCCTCGATGGCGTCGCCCATGAGGCTTTCCTCCTCCTCGTCCCGGCGCTCGGGAGAGACGGTAGAACCCAGGCGTTCCAGGGTGAGGCGGGTCTGCAGGCGGCCCAGCAGACGGCTCAGGGCCGAGGCATCGCGCGCCTGCAGGCGCAGGGCCTGGCGCACCCGCCAGGCCACCAGCCGCTGTTGCTGGTAGACCGGCTGGCTGTGATAGCCGAGGGTCTGGACCTGCACCCCTTCGACGGCCCGGGCCTGCGCCAGGCCCCAGGCCATCTCCCGGTTCACCTGTTCGGCCAGCAGGACCGGATTGCTGCCCTCGCGCTGCACCGCCACCTCCGCCTCGAACAGGTCGCTGTCCACCTCCGCGCCGGCCACGGCACTGAGGGTGACGCGGTCGTAGACGGTTTGCGTATCGGCCAGGGCCGGGTCGACCAGGCAGAGCATCGACAACAGGAGACAGACGTGGCGCGTGGACATGGGCCCTCCGTGGATGGCAGTTGTGAGGCCCTGACCATAGACCAGCCGGCAGTAACTGACCAGACATGGCACCATGACCCTTCGGCCCATCGACTACGGAGACCCTGCCATGGAAGCCCGCAGCTGCCTGCTGACCGCCGCCGAGATCGCCGCCATGCCCGGCGACAAGCGCGTGCACTTCATCAACCCCAATGCCGTGCGCCTGAACAAGTCGCTGGGCGATGCCGTCGGCCTGGCCCACATCGGCGTGCACCTCATCACGGTGGCGCCGGGGCGCGACAGCACCGAATACCACAAGCACTACGTCGAGGAGGAGTGCCTCTACGTGCTCGCCGGCCGGGGCACGGCCATCGTCGAAGGCGAGCGCTTCGCCGTGGGTCCCGGCGACTTTCTCGGCCTGCCGCGCGGCGTCGCGGCGCACAATGTGGTCAACGACGGCGAGAAGGACCTGGTGTGCCTGGTGATGGGTCAACGCCTGCCCTTCGACGTCGCAGACTACCCGGACAAGGGCAAGCGCCTCTATCGCCACGACGGCCAGTGGGACCTGGTGGACCTGGACGACATCAGCGAGCCGCGACGGGTCTTTTTACCCCCGGACGAGGGCTGAGAGAGGGGCGCGCCACCTGACGCTACCCGGTGGGGATCCGGTGGCAGGTAGAGCGCCCCGGGTGAACGACCTACTGGGAGATCACAGCTAGGAGTCTGTCGGGTTTAGGCGATCGCCGCGAGGGAAAGCCATTTTGGATCAGATTTTCCGCAGCAGATCAGTCCTAAACCCGACAGACTCCTAGCCCGCCACCATCTCCGCCGCCTGGTCCACGTCCACGGCGACGATGCGCGAGACACCCGGCTCGTGCATGGTGACGCCGTTGAGCTGGTGGGCCATCTCCATGGTCACCTTGTTGTGGGTGATGACGATGAACTGCACCTGCGCCGACATCTCCTTCACCATCTCGCAGAAGCGGCCCACGTTGGCGTCGTCCAGCGGTGCGTCCACCTCGTCGAGCATGCAGAAGGGCGCCGGATTGAGCTGGAAGATGGCGAACACCAGGGCCACCGCGGTGAGGGCCTTTTCGCCACCGGAGAGCAGGTGGATGGTGCTGTTGCGCTTGCCCGGCGGGCGCGCCATGACCGTGACGCCGGTGTCCAGCAGGTCTTCCCCGGTCATCTCCAGGTAGGCGTGGCCGCCGCCGAAGAGGCGGGGAAAGAGCGCCTTGAAACCGGCATTGACGCGCTCGTAGGTCTCCTTGAAGCGGGTGCGGGTCTCGCGGTCGATCTTGCGGATGGCGCCTTCCAGGGTCTCCAGTGCCTCGCTGAGGTCGGCGTGCTGGGCGTCGAGGTATTCCTTGCGCTCGGATTCGGTCTTGTATTCCTCGATGGCCGCCAG
>JANTGX010000227.1 GCA_024762755.1 Gammaproteobacteria bacterium | reverse complement strand
TTCGCGGGCGTTGATGTCCTGGTCCTTGCGCTCCTCGCGGATCTCGCCCCGTTCGCTGCGCGAGGCCACCACCTCCACCCGCCCCGAGTTGATCAAGGCCCGTTCCATGTCACCGATGAAGGTGTTGACGTTGATGTGCTCATGGCTGAGGTTGCGGATCTCGCCGACGATCACCACCGGCGGCTTGCCGCCATGGCTCTGCACATACTGGGTGAGCCAGGGGCGGGAGAGGACGTCGTCGATCATGGCCTGTGACACCAGGCGCGAATCGGTATCGTTCCAGTTTCCACTGAGGTCGATCACCTTTTCCGGTTCGACGCGCTCCACCTGGGTGGAACAGGCACCGAGGCCGAGAACGAGCAGGGACAAGCAGACGAGAGGGGCAAGACGCATGGATCAGTTCTCCTTGGTGGTGGCGATGCGATCGAAGATTTTCGGTCCTTCCTTGTCCAGGTACTGCTTGAGGCCGGCGTTCATGTTGCCGACGCTGTCGAGGATCTTTTTCACCTGGTCCATGTCCAGCTCGGCGAGGGAATAGATCACCCCGTTCTTCTTGTCCCGCCAGTGGGCGATGATGCGCACGCCAGTGAGATTGATGCGCGTGATGTTGTCGATCTGCCGCGACACACTCTGCTCGGTGAAACCCGACTCACCGGCCTTGCCACTGGCGATGTAGTCCCGCGAGACGATCTCCATGTACGAGGAAAGGATGCGCGCCACCTCGGCCCGCGCGCGGTTGTCGGCGGTGGAGGTCTGCAGGGAGAGGTCGCCCAGCGGCGGCGCCGAGCCGACCCCGTGGAACAGGCGGCCGTTTTTCGTCTTGAGGATGTTGGTGCCCTCGTTGACCCAATCGGGGGCCCCCTTGATGCCGAGGTCGCTCTCCACCGTCGTCTTGCCGGAACAGGCCACGAGCAGGGTCAGGAGCGCCAGCAACAGCAGGCCCGTCGGACGTGAAAAGGGATTGTGCATAACCATCTCCTTGCGCAGGAATTCAGCGGCGTTGCTGTCTTTCCGAAGGGGCTTAGATTACGCCGGCACCGGGGGGGCCGCAACGAAAAAGGCCGTCACGGATAACCGTGCCGGCCCTGGGGAAATGGCGGTCTGGCGTGACCGCACCCGTTCTGGAAGGTCGGCGCCTGGGCAGGGATCCGACCTCAATGCTGAGCCAGGCGCTGCTCCCAGTATTGGGCCAATTCGACATTGCGTACGAGACCGAACCAACCCTCGCTGTAGGCCGCGACGAGAAATTCCTGCGCACGCACATTGCCGTTGTTCGCCGCCAGGTGGTACCAGCCCACGGCGGTGCGTTCGTCCGCGGGCACGCCCAGGCCCTTGTGTACGGCGAGGGCCACGTTGAACTGGGCATCGGCATCGCCACCCTCGGCGAGGGGCATCCACTTGGCCATGGCGGCGGTGTAGTCACCGGATTCGGCGGCGTACACGCCGTCGTTGAAGTCGTTGGCCTGCACCGTGGCACTCAGGCCGGCGAGGACGATGACGAGGGCGGACAGGTTGAAGCGGGACATGCGGCATTCTCCGTGATGGGCAAGGAAACTTACCCAGGGCTATCGGCGCAGACCGCGAAGGCGTGTGTGACGGGGATCACACTTGGCGCCGGGGATCACGCCTCCGCCGGTCCCCCACGGATGGCCTCGACGATGCCGCTGGTGGAGTGGCCGTCGAGAAAGGAGAGGATGCGCACCTCGCCGGCGCAGGCGCCGCCGGCCACCTGTTCCGGGCGGTAGTCGCCGCCCTTCACCAGGATGTCCGGACGCACCGCGCAGATGAGCCGCTCGGGGGTGTCCTCGGCGAACGGCACCACCCAGTCCACCACCCCCATGCCGGCCAACACCGCCATGCGCTGGGCCAGTGGCACCACGGGGCGCGTCTCGCCCTTGAGGCGCGCCACCGAGGCGTCGTCGTTGACGGCCACGATGAGCCGGTCGCCCAGCCTTGCGGCCTGCTCCAGGTAGGCCACGTGGCCGGCATGCAGGATATCGAAGCAACCGTTGGTCATGACGATGGTCTCGCCGTGGGCACGCGCCTCGGCCACCAACTCGAGCAGGCTCGCCTCGTCCACCACACCGCGGCGCGAGGCGTCGAAGCCGGCCAGGGCGCGGCGCAGTTCCTCCTGCGAGACCGTGGCCGTGCCCAGCTTGCCCACCACGATGCCGGCGGCCAGATTGGCCAGACGCACCGCCTGCGGCAGCTCCAGGCCGGCGGCCAGGGCCGCGGCGACGGTGGCGATCACGGTGTCGCCGGCGCCGGTGACGTCGTACACCTCGCGTGCCTGGGCCGGAATCACCAGGGGGGACTCGCCGCGCTGCAGCAGGACCATGCCCTGCTCACTGCGCGTCACCAGCAGGGCGTCGATGGCGTGCTCACGCATCAGGGCCTCACCGCGTTCGGCCAGGGTCGCCTCATCGGCGCAATGGCCCACCGCGGCCTCGAACTCGCCCAGGTTGGGGGTCACCAGGGAGGCGCCGCGGTAGGCGGCGAAGTCACGCTGCTTGGGGTCCACCAGCACCGCCTTGCCGGCGGCGCGGGCCTGTTCGATGAGAGGGGTGCAGGGCAGCAGGGCACCCTTGCCATAGTCGGAGAGCACCACCACGTCGGCCGCCGATAGGGCCTCTTTGAAGCCCGCGCCCAGGCGCTCGCCACCGGGCGCGGGCCGCGCGGCCTCGAAATCGAGGCGGAGCAACTGCTGGTGCCGGCTGAGCACGCGCAGCTTGGTGATGGTGGCCATGTCGGTGCGCTGCAGGGCGGCGGTGACGCCTTCGTGCGCCTCCAGCAGGGCCTGTAGGGCCGTGCCCGCCTCGTCCTCGCCCACCAGGCCGAGCACCGTGGCCCGCCCGCCCAGGGCGGCGATGCCCAGGGCCACGTTACCGGCGCCGCCCGGGCGCTCTTCCACGTCCTCCACGCGCACCACCGGCACCGGCGCCTCGGGCGAGATGCGTGCCGTGTCGCCGGACCAGTAGCGGTCGAGCAGCACGTCGCCGGCCACCAGGATGCGGATGTCGTCGAACAGGGGCAGGGGGAGATTCACGTCGATTCGCCTCGTGCAGGATGTAGGGGCGGGTCTAGGAGTCTGTCGGATTCAGGACCGATCTGCTGCGGAAAATCCATTTTCGTCGCGGCGATCGCCTCAACCCGACAGGCTCTTAGGCGTCGACGTCACCGCAGCGGCGCATGATATCACGCACCCCCGCCCGCCCCGCGCCAGCACACGGGCTCGCCCTTGGCGGCGTGCTTCATCTGCACCTTCCACCAGAAACCCAGGACACTGTCGCCGAAGGAGATGGCCTTGCGCGGCAGGGCCAGGGGATCGAAGGCGGGCGTCGCACTGGCCCGCTGGCAGGTGACGCCGGAGGCGTAGCCGGCCGCGCGGGTGGCCTCCACCACGGCGCGGTCGTGGCTGCCGTAGGGATAACAGAAGTGGCGCACCGGCGTGCCCAGCAGGTCTTCCAGCTCGGCCTTGCTGCGCACGATCTCGTCGCGCCGGGCGTCTTCGTCCAGTTCCGCCAGGCGGCGGTGCTTGACGCCGTGGGAGCCGAAATCGATGCCGGCGCTCTGCAGTTCGTGGATCTGCGCGACGTTCAATAATGGCGCAGGATCGCCGCTCAGCCAGTCGGCCCGACCACCGATCATGCCGCTGAGCAGGTAGACCATGGCGGGAAAACCGTGGCGCGCCAGCACCGGATAGGCGTAGCGGTGGAAATTCTCGTAGCCGTCGTCGAAGGTCAGCACCACCGCGCGCGGCGGCGTCGGCCGCTCACCGGCGAGACAGGCGAGGGCCTCGTCCAGGCTCAGTACGTGGTAGCCGAGGCGGGCGAGCAGGGCCATCTGCCCGGCGAAGCGCCGATGGTCACAATAGGTGGCGCGGTGTTCCCGCATGGGCGGGAACTCGCCCACCTGGTGGTACATGAGGATGGAGATGCGGTTCATGGGCGCTTTGCCTGCAGGGCCTCGCGGTAGACGGCCTCGTGGCCGTCGAGCATGGCATCGAGGGAGAAGTGTTGCAGATAGCGCTGGCGCCCCGCCTGCCCCAGGCGTTCGGCCAGGGCCGGGTCGTCCACCAGGCGGCCGATGGCCGCGGCCAGGGCCGCGCTGTCGTCCACCGGCACCTTGAGGCCGGTCTCGCCGTCCACCACCACCTCGGGGATGCCGCCGACGCGGCTGGCGACCACCGGCAGGCCCATGGCGCTGGCCTCGATGATGGACAGGGAGAGGGCCTCG
>JANTGX010000226.1 GCA_024762755.1 Gammaproteobacteria bacterium | reverse complement strand
CCTAGGCCATGGCTGACGAGGGTCAGGGCGGTCTCGATACTGCTCACCGTCCAGCGCTGCTCGGCACCCAGCCAACCGGCATCACGCGGTCGCGCCAGGCCGGAATCGCGGATCACCACCTGCATCTCCCGACGCAGATCGGCCGGCGTGAGGGGACGGCCGAGGGCGTGCAGCGGATGCTCGGGGTGCGCCACCGCCTCGAACACCACCTCCAGCAGCACGTCACCGAGAAAGCCCTCGGGCACCTGACCGCCGATGGCGATGTCGGTGTCGCCGGCACGCAGGGCCTCGTCGACGCCGGACAGTACCACCTCATCGAGCTTCACCCGGGTCGCGGAACAGACACCGGCGAAGGCCTGCAACGCAGCCATCAACACCGTCGTGGGCAAGGCCACATCCACCACTAGGCGCAGCTCCGATTCCCAACCCTGCTCGTACTGCCGCGCCTGGTCCTCCAGCCGCGCCGCGTCCGCCAGCAATTGGCGTGACTGGCGCAGCAGGTGTTCGCCGGCCTCGGTGAGCTGCGCCTTGCGCCCCTCCACGCGTAGCAGGGGGATGCCGAGCTGGTGCTGCAGACGATTCACGGCATAGCTGACGGACGACTGGCTGCGGTGCAAGTGGGCCGCGGCCTGCGCATAGCCGCCACAATCCACCACCGCCTGCAGGGTCCGCCACTGTTCCAGGGTCACGCGTGCCGCCTTCATGACGGCCATGATATCGATTTATTCGATGAATCAAAGCGAATATTTGGACTTTTATATCGAATAAACCGCGCCATACTCATCCCTCACGCAGTAACGCCACCGGAGACACACCATGCCAGCGATCACCAACCTCATCGCGCGCGGCCTGCTCGCCCAGATCTTTCTCTTCGCCGGCCTCAGCAAGTTGGCCGACTATGGCGGCACCCAGGCCTGGATGGAGGCCATGGAGGTGTCCGGCGACCTGCTGCCCCTGGTCATCGCCCTGGAACTCGCCGGTGCCGCCGCCCTCATCCTCGGCTGGCAGACCCGCTGGGCGGCCCTCGCCCTGGCCGCCTTCAGCGTGGTCTCGGGCCTGCTCTTCCACGCCGACTTCGGCGACCAGACGCAGTCGATCCTGTTCATGAAGAACCTGGCCATGGCCGGTGGCCTGTTGCTGCTGGTGGCCCACGGCCCCGGTGCCCTGAGCCTGGACCAGCGCCGCGCCACATCAGCCCGCCACTCGGGGGCCGTCACATGAGCCTGCTCGTCGAGGGTAAACTCCAGCCGGACTGGCTGGGCGCAGAGACCGAGGATGGTGAGTTCATCCGCCAGGACTCCCAGTTCCGCCACTGGGTGACGGCGGACGGCACGCCCGGACCCAGTGGCGAGGGCGGCTTTCCTGCCGAGCCCGGGCGCTACCACCTGTACGTCTCCCTCGCCTGCCCCTGGGCCCACCGTACCCTGATCCTGCGCGAGTTGAAGGGTCTGCAGGCGATGATCCCGGTCTCCGTGGTGCACCCGGACATGGACGCGGAGGGCTGGAAATTCGCCAGCGCCGGCGGCGAGGCCCATGCCGGAACCACCCTCGACGGTGTCAATGGCTTCGATTTCATGCAACAGGTGTATACCCGGGCACAACCGGACTACACGGGCATCGTCACCGTGCCGGTGCTCTGGGACAGCCAGCGCCAGACCATCGTCAACAACGAGTCGTCCGAGATCATCCGCATGTTCAACAGCGCCTTCGATGCCTGTGGTGCGCGCCCCGGCGACTATTATCCGACGCCCCTGCGCGACGCCATCGACGAGGTCAACGCCTGGGTCTATGACGACGTCAACAACGGCGTCTACCGCACCGGCTTCGGCCGCAGCCAGGCGGCCTACGAGGCGGCCTGCCAACGCCTGTTCCAGGCCCTCGACCGGCTCGAGGAACGGCTCGCCGGGCAGCGCTACCTGGTGGGCGGGACGATCACCGAGGCCGACTGGCGCCTGTTCACCACCTTGGTCCGTTTCGATGCGGTGTACGTCGGCCATTTCAAGTGCAACCTGCGGCGCATCGCCGACTACCCCAACCTGTCGGGTTACCTGCGCGAGCTGTACCAGTGGCCGGGCGTTGCACAGACCACCGACTTCACGCACATTAAACGGCACTACTATCACAGCCACCGCGAGCTCAACCCCAGCGGTATCGTGCCCTTGGGCCCGCTGCAGGAGCTGACCGCGGCACACGGCCGTGAACGCCTCGCCTAACGCATTCAACGAACCCACCAAACCATACAGAGAGGAGCACACCCATGAGCATGTACGACAAGAACGAACCCTACGCCATCACCGTCAAGGCCGGCGAGAGTGTCTGGATCTGCACCTGCAACCACACCGGCAACCCACCCTTTTGCGACGGCTCGCATACCGATGTGGCCGGCGCCCAGGGGCCGGTGGAACACAAGGCGGAGAAGGACGAAACCGTGTACATCTGTGGCTGCGGCAAGAGCAAGAACGGCATCTACTGCGACGGCTCGCACAACCAATGAACGCCGGCCTCGAGGTACGCACCGCCAAGGAGACCCACGAGGGGGCGGGGGCCGTGGTGCGGCGCCTGTTTCCCGTGGCCGGTCTGCGTCACCTCGACCCGCTGGTGCTCTGGGACCACTTCCTCATCGCCCCGGGGAGCGGCTTCCCCGACCATCCGCATCGGGGCTTCGAGGGCATCACCTACCTGCTCGAAGGCCGCATGCAGCACGCCGACAACCTGGGCAATTGCACCACCGTGGCTTCCGGCGGCGCCCAACGCTTCACCGCCGGGCGGGGCATCGTGCACTCGGAGATGCCCGCCGGGCGCGGCGAGACCCGGGGTATCCAGCTGTGGGTGCGCCTGCCCCGACGCCTGCAGGCCAGCCCGCCCAGTTATCAGCAGGTGGATGCCGAGGCGTTCCCTCTGCAGCGGTTTGCCGGCGGCTGGGTGAAGACCCTGGTCGGCGAGGGCTCGCCCCTGCACCTGCTCAGCCCGGTGCGCTACAGCGACCTGGGGCTCGAGCCCGGCGCGCGGCATACGGCGCAGCCGGCGAACGGTGACAATGGCGTGGTGTACGTGGTGGAGGGGGCCGTGCGGGTGAACGGCCAGGCGCTACGGGCGGGGCAGGCCGCCCTTCTCGCGGCAGGCCGTGCAGACGATGCGGTGACGATGGAGGCCCTCGACGAGAGCCGTCTGCTGTGCTGCTTCGCACCACCGCACGGCGAACCCATCGTCCAGCGCGGGCCCTTCGTCGATTGAGGCTGCTGGGACGCGAGTCCCCGCGGCTACTCCTCGCCGCAGATGCCTGCCTCGAAGGACAGGCGGCCGGCGGCCAGACGGCGATAGGCCCAAACGCCGAAGAAGATTCCGAACAGGGTGAACACGGCCGCCACCTTGCCCTCGCCCAACTGCACCAGGGCGATGCTCGGGCAGGCGCCGGTCAACGCCCAACCGATACCGAACAACACGCTGCCGGGCAGGGTGCCCTTGTTGAAGGCCTTGCGTGCCACCGCCTTGCCACGGGCGAGAAGAAAGAAACCGAGCATGGACAAGGCGATGGAGCCGGCAAAGCCGGCCAACAGGCGGGGGTCCTGCAGGGTGAACATGGCGTGTACCTCGCCGAAGTCGCTGAAACCGGTCTTGCTCAGCACCACCCCCATGAGCAGACCAAAGACGCCATACAGCAGGTGTTGTCGAGGGGCGGCCTTCATGCCAATCCTCCCGATGCCGCGACCTGGATGAGGATCGACACCACCACCGCGGTGACGAAGAACACCACCGTGGCGAGGAGACTGGCCGGCACCAGCCGCGGCGTTCCGCTGAGGGCATGGCCCGAGGTGCAACCACCGGCCATCTGCGTACCGAAGCCCACCAGCACGCCGCCGACGAAGAGCACCAGCCAGGCCGACAGCCCCTGACCGAACAGTTGCCGAAAGCTCTCCCCCATATCGAGATGCCAGCCGAGTCTGCCGTCGAAAGCGGCGGCGATGGCGCCACCCAGGACCAACATGACGAGAAAGGTGAGGTGGGCCGTCCAGGGGGTCCGTAGCGGCAGTCCGCCCTCGGCCGCCGAGGCCGCCCGTGCCGTCGGTGCCGCGCGCCTTGCCAGCACCGCCTCCACCGCCGCCTCGCCGAACTCCTCCACCGTGGCGTGCATGAGGGCATCGTTGAACAGTTGCGGGTTGTTGCGAAACAGCGCCTCGCTCTGCTGGATCGCCCTGTCGTCACGGTGCAGCACCACCCGCGCCCAACTGCCGGAGACTCCCA
>JANTGX010000225.1 GCA_024762755.1 Gammaproteobacteria bacterium | reverse complement strand
TCTACCGTGAATTGACGGTGGACGAATACCTGCGCTTCTGCGCCCGCCTCAATCGCATCCCGCGGCCACGCGTGGACGCCGCGCTGGACGCCGCCAAGCAACGCTGCGGCCTCACCGAGGTGGGTCGACGGCTCATCGCCAACCTGTCCAAGGGCTACCAACAGCGCGTGGGCATCGCCCAGGCCATCATCCACTCGCCGGCGGTGGTGGTGCTGGACGAACCCACCGTGGGCCTCGATCCCATCCAGATCCGCGAGATCCGTCAGCTGATCCGCGAACTGGGCGGCGAGCACAGCGTGATCCTCTGCACCCACATCCTGCCCGAGGTCCAGGCCACCTGCGACCGGGTGCTGATCATCCACCACGGCCGTCTGGTGATGAGCGAAAGCATCGAGTCCCTGACCCGTCGCACGCAGACCAGCGGCCTGTTGCTGCGCCTGGCGCGGCCGCCCCAGGCCGAGGAACTGCGTACCCGGCTGCCCGGCCTGGCGGACCTGGAGCAGCGCGACGACGGCAGCTTCCTGCTGCACTTCAGTGGCGACCAGGCACCGGCCGAGGCGGTGGCGCGGTTGGCCGTGGAGAACGACTGGGGCCTGCTCGAGCTGACCCCCGAACGGCGCAGCCTGGAGGAGATCTTCGTCGACATCACCACCCGCGAGCCGGCCGGCGACCCGGCCGAGGCCGCCGCATGATGATCCTCACCCTCGCCGGGCGCGAGCTGCGCTCCCTGTTCCTCTCTCCCCTGGCCTGGAGCATCCTCGCCGTGGTCTGCGCCCTCTGCGCCTGGTTCTTCCTCGCCTACGTCGAACTCTTCCTGCAGCTGCAACCGCGCCTGGCCGGCATGCCCAACGCCCCCGGGGTCGGCGACATCGTCGTCGCGCCGCTGTTCGGCACCGCCGCCACGGTCATGCTCCTGGTGATGCCCCTCGTCACCATGCGCCTGATCAGCGAGGAGCGCCGCGCGCAGACCCTGCCCCTGCTGCTCTCCGCGCCGGTCTCCATGAGCGAGATCGTGCTCGGCAAGTTTCTCGGCGCCCTCGGTTTCGCCTATCTCATGCTCGCCCTCATCGGCGCCATGCCGCTGAGCCTGCTGATCGGCGGCAGCATCGATCTCGGCCTGTGGGCCGCCGGCCTGCTGGCCCTGGCCCTGGTACTGGCCGGCTTCTGCAGCATCGGCCTGTACCTCTCCACCCTCACCGCCCAACCGGCGGTGGCCGCGGTGGGCACCTTCGGCCTGCTGCTCCTGCTGTGGGTGCTGGACATCACCAGCGGCCAGGCCGGCAGCCCCGGCGTGCTGCACTACCTCTCCCTCAGCGCCCACTATCAGCCCCTGCTGCGCGGGCTCGTGGACAGCGCCGACATCGCCTACTTCCTGTTGCTCACCCTGACCTTCCTGGTGCTCAGCATCCGCCGTCTGGATGCCGAGCGCCTGCCCCACTGAGACGGAGATCCCATGCGAGAACACCTCTACCACTACCGCGCCGACGTGCTGTCCGTGTACGACGGCGACACCTGCACCCTGAACATCGACCTGGGTCTGGATCAGTGGTCCCACAACCAGAAGATACGCCTGGCGCGCATCAACGCCCCCGAGCTGCGCGGCGCCGAACGCGAGGCCGGCCTGGCCGCGCGCGACTACCTGCGTGAGCGCATCGACGGCCGCCAGGTGTGGATCCAGACCATCAAGGACCGCAAGGGCAAGTACGGCCGCTACATCGCCGAGATCTGGCTGGAGGAGGAACCGGAGGTCTTCGTCAACATCAACGACGCGCTGGTCGGCGCCGGCCACGCCGTCTACCACGAATACTGATCCGCGCCATGTTCGTCGACCGCAAGACCCGCCAGGGCCAGCGCCTGCAGAATGCCGTGTTCCTGCTGCTGTTCCTCGGCGTGGTCGGCCTGCTGGCCTGGCTGAGCAACCACTATCACCTCACCGCCGACTGGACCGCCAGCGGCCGCAACAGCCTGGCCGAGCCGAGCCGCGCCCTGCTGCACAGGCTGCCCGGCCCGGTGCAGATCACCGCCTTCGCCAGCGAAGACGAGTCCGTGCGCCGCGCCATCCGCGAGCTGGTGGCCCGTTACCAGCGGGTCAAGCCCGACATCCGCCTCACCTTCGTCAATCCCGACCTCGCCCCGGCGCGGGTGCGCGAGCTGGACATCAAGCTCAACGGCGAGCTGTTGATCGCCTACCAGGGACGCGAGGAAAAACTCACCCGCCTCTCCGAGGAGGCCCTCACCAACGCCCTACAACGCCTGGCGCGCGAGGGCGAACGCTGGCTCGTCTTCCTCGCCGGCCACGGTGAGCGTAAACCCCTGGGCGAGGCCAACTTCGACCTCGGCGCCTGGGGCAAGCGCCTGAGCGAGAAGGGCTTCAAGCTGCGCACGCAGAACCTCACAGAACAACCCGCCATCGCCGACAACACCGCGGCGCTGGTCATCGCCGGACCGCAGACCGACCTGCTGCCCGGCGAGGCGAAGCTGATCGGCGACTACCTGGCGCGCGGCGGCAACCTGCTCTGGCTGCACGATCCCGGCCCCCTGCACGGCCTGCAGGGCCTGGCCGAGGCCCTCGGCGTGAGCTTCGTCCCCGGCGTGGTGGTGGACCCCACCACCCGTCTGCTGGGCATCGACGACCCACGCCTGGCCATCGTCAGCCACTATCCGCCGCACCCGCTGACACGCGGCTTCGACGTGGTCACCCTGTACCCGCAGGCCGCCGCCCTGGACTACACCCCGACGCCGGGCTGGCAGGGCCAGGCCCTGCTGCTCACCAGCGAGCGCAGCTGGGTGGAAAGCGGGCCGCTGGACGGCCAAGTGGCCTTCGACGCCGACAGCGACACCCCCGGCCCACTGACCCTCGGCGTGGTCATGAGCCGCCACCGCGACAGCGACACGGCCGCCGGCGAGGCGAGCGAGCCGGCCACCGGCGAGCAACGGGTGGTGGTGATCGGCGACGGCGACTTCCTCGCCAACGCCTATCTGGGCAACGGCGGCAACCTGGACCTGGGCCTGCGCCTGGCCGAATGGTTGGCCCACGACGACCGCTTCATCGCCATCCCCGCGCGGCCCGCGGTGGATCGCGGCCTGAGCTTCGGCCCCTTCGCCCAGGGCGTCATCGGCCTCGGCTGGCTGGTGCTGCTGCCCCTGGGCCTGGCCGCCACCGGCGGCTGGATCTGGTGGCGCCGGCGCAAGCGCTGAGCGGTGAGCATCTCCCCCCGTCAACGCCTCAACCTGGTCCTGGGCATCGTCCTGGTGGCCCTCGCCGTCCTCGTCTGGCGGGCCCAGCAACCGCCACCGGCGGCAGAGATCACCCGCCTGACGAACCTGCGCGAGGCGGACATCACGCGCATCGAGGTGCGGACGCGCGGCGCCGAGACGGCGGTCCTCGAACGCCGGGGTGGCGAGTGGCGCCTGGTCGCCCCCTTCGATCTCCCCGCCGACGACGACGCCGTGCGCAGCCTGCTCGGCCTGGTGCGCGCGCCCAGCCTCGCGCGCTACCCGGCCACCGCCATCGACCCCGCCGAGGTGGGGCTGGACACGCCCTCCCTCAGCCTGCGCGTCGGCCCATTCACCCTCGAGCTCGGCGGCACGGAGCTGCTGCACGGCCGGCGCTACGTACGCGTCGGCGACCACGTGAACCTGATCCTCGACCGTTACAGCCACCGCCTGCGTGGCGGCCCGGCCCGCCTGGTGAGTCCCGAGCTGCTGCCCGGCGGGGTCCGCCTGCGCGCCATCGACCTGCCCGGTCTGCGACTGCGTGAGGCCGATGGCCAATGGCACGCCGAGGGCCAGATGATCCCCGCGGAACGGCTGCGCAGCCTGGCAGAGGCCTGGGAACAGGCCCGCGCCCTGCGCGTGGAGCGCCTGCCGGCGGGCACCCCGATACACGGCGACGCCATCACCCTGCAGCCGGTGGGCAAGGCCCCGCCCATCCACCTGATCCTGCAATGGGAGGACGACGCAGCCTGGCTGCTGCGCCCCGACCTCGGCCTGCGCTACCGCTTCACCCGCGAGGCGGCCGAGCACCTGCTGCAGCCACCCGCGGCACCACCGGCCGAGCCCGATGCCTGAGCTGCCCGAGGTGGAGACCACGCGCCGCGGCATCGCCCCCCACCTGGAGGGGCAACGGGTGACCGAGGTGGTGGTCCGCCAGCCGCGCCTGCGCTGGTCCATCCCGGCGGAGCTGGCAACCGCCCTGGCCGGGCAACGCATCGATGCCGTGCGCCGGCGCGGCAAGTATCTGCTGCTGGAGA
>JANTGX010000224.1 GCA_024762755.1 Gammaproteobacteria bacterium | reverse complement strand
TGGTTGGGGTGAGAAACGGACCACAACGCAGACGCTGATCAAGCCTCATATTGTTGGGGTTCGCTGGCTCACCCCAACCTACAAGGAAAAGACCTCCCTTGTGCCCGCCGTCCCCCTCAAGGGATAATTCGCCGCCTTCCCCCGACCCTCGCCGAGTTCATACCCGCACCATGAAACACCACATCGAAGCCCTCATTCGCGCCGCCGTCGAACGCCTGCAGGCCGACGGCGCCTTGCCTGCCGAGCTGACGCCCAAGATCATCGTCGAGCGCACCCGCGACCCCAGCCACGGCGACTACGCCTGCAACATCGCCCTCACCCTGGCCAAGGCGGCGGGTACCAAGCCGCGCGAGCTGGCGGCCGAGATCGTCGCCGCCCTGCCGGACGCGCCGCAGGTGGAGGCGGTGAGCATCGCCGGCCCCGGCTTCATCAACTTCACCCTCACCGATGCCGCCGCCTTCGCCGTGGTGGGCGCGGTGCTGGAGGCGGGCGAGGCCTATGGCCATTCCGTCATCGGCGACGACCGCCCGGTGCAGGTGGAGTTCGTCTCCGCCAACCCCACCGGCCCCCTGCACGTGGGTCACGGGCGCGGTGCGGCCTACGGCGCCACGGTGGCGGATCTGCTGGCCGCGGTGGGCTTCAAGGTGCACCGCGAGTACTACGTCAACGACGCCGGTCGGCAGATGGACATCCTCGCCGTGAGCGTGTGGCTGCGTTATCTCGATCTGTGTGGCGAGAAGCTACCCTTCCCGGCCAACGGCTATCAGGGCGACTACGTCTGGGACATCGCCGCCGACCTGCACCGCGAGCGCGGCGAGGCCTTCCACTTCGACGCCGAGATCGTACTCACCAACCTGCCCGCCGACGAAGCCGAGGGCGGCGACAAGGAGCAGTACATCGACGCCCTCATCGCCCGCGCCCGCGAACTGCTCGGCGAGGATGCCTACCGCGAGGTGTTCGACGCCGGCCTGAACACCATCCTCGACGACATCCGCCGCGACCTGGAAGAATTCGGCGTGGTCTACGAGGAATGGTTCTCCGAACGCTCCTTGACCGAGTCCGGCGCCGTGGCGCGCGCCATCGACCGCCTCAAGGACGCCGGCCACCTGTACCAAAAGGAAGGCGCCTGGTGGTTCCGCTCCACCGACTTCGGCGACGAGAAGGACCGCGTGGTGGTGCGCGACAATGGTCAGACCACCTATTTCGCCTCCGACATCGCCTACCACATGCAGAAGCTCGAGCGCGGCTTCGACCGCGTCATCGACGTCTGGGGCGCCGACCACCACGGCTACGTGCCGCGGGTGAAGGCCGCCCTGCAGGCCCTGGGCGAGGACGCCGGCAAGCTGGAGGTGCTGCTGGTGCAGTTCGCCATCCTCTACCGCGGCGGCGAGAAGGTGCCCATGTCCACCCGCGCCGGCGAGTTCGTCACCCTGCGCCAGCTGCGCGAAGAGGTGGGCAACGACGCCGCGCGTTTTTTCTATGTGCTGCGCAAGAGCGAGCAGCACATGGATTTCGACCTCGACCTGGCCAAGTCGCAGAGCAACGACAATCCCGTCTACTACATCCAGTACGCCCACGCGCGGGTGTGCAGCGTGTTCCGCCAGCTGGCGGAGCAGGGCCTCACGCACGACGCCGAGCGCGGCCTGGCCAACCTGCTGCAGCTCACCGAGCCTCACGAACAGGCCCTGCTCACCCGCCTGGCACGCTTCCCCGAGGTGGTGGAGTCGGCGGCGCTCAATCACGAACCGCACCAGCTGGCTCACTTCCTGCGCGACCTGGCCAACGAGTTCCACACCTACTACAACGCCCACCAGTTCCTGGTCGCCGACGAGGCCCTGCGCGACGCCCGCCTGTGCCTGATCCGCGCCGTGCGCCAGGTCATCGCCAACGGTCTGGGCCTGCTGGGCGTGTCCGCCCCCGAGTCCATGTAGATGGCACGGGACTATAAGAACGTCGCCAAACCGGCGGCGAAGAAAGCCAAGCCCGCGGGCACCACGCCCGGCTGGGTGTGGCTCTCGGCCGGCCTCGCCATCGGTCTGTTCGTCGCCCTGCTGGTCTATCTCAAGGACTACCGCGTCGCCACGCCGCCGGCACCCAAGGCCGCCGTGACCCCGCCCGCCGCGACCGCCGACAAGGCCCCGGCGAAGGCCGAGACGCCGGCCGCGGCCAAGCCCCGCTTCGATTTCTACAACCTGCTGCCGGAGATGGAGGTGCTGATCCCCGACCAGGAGATCGCCACCGAGCGCGAGCGTGAACCGAGCGAATCGGTGATCTACTACCTGCAGGCGGCCTCCTTCCGTCAGTATCAGGATGCCGATCGCATGCGTGCCCAGCTGGCCCTGATGAACATCGAATCGCAGATCCAGCGGGTCACCGTCGACGACGCCAAGACCTGGTTCCGGGTACGCATCGGCCCCTTCAGCAGCGCGCGCGCCATGGACCGCGTGCGCGGTCGCCTGCGCGCGGCCAACATCGATCCCATCGTACTCAAGGTCAAACAACCCTCCTGAGCGCCGTCGCCTGCCTGTGATCCCCGTCACGCTCTGATCGATCCACCGTCCTCCCTGCCCCTGCGCCGTCCATCGCGGCGTAAGAATTTTTCCTCGCCTGCCGCTATAGGGAGAGACATACCCCCGCCTGTCCGGCGGGTTCTCAGGGGATCGTGGAATGAGCGCTGCAAAACAACTGTTGGATCACAAACTGCTGAAGTCGCTGTCGCCGCTGTGCGACCTCTCGCCGGACATGCTCACCGAGCTGAGCACCAAGTCCCGCGTCGAGCAGGCGGTGAAGGGCGCCACCGTGTTCAAGCGCGGCGACCGCGATCATCGCACCCTGTATCTGCTCTCCGGCAAGCTGGAGCTGACCGATGCCAACGGCAAGCGGCGCGTCATCAGCGGAAACACCGCCGACGCCCGCCAACCCCTCGACGGCGGCCTGCCGCGCAGTGTCACCGCGGTGGCGAAGACCGCAGTGACCCTGCTCAACGTGGATACCAGCCTGTTGGAGATGCTGCTCAACTGGGGCAAGGATCAGAGCTACCAGGTCTCCCACCTCGAGACGGAGGAGGAGGACGAGGACTGGATGAGCCGCTTCCTGCAGTCGAAGGTCTTCCTGCGCCTGCGTGCCGAGAATATCCAGGCCATGATGATGCGCATGCAAGAGCTGTCGGTGAAGGCCGGCGAAGAGATCATCCTGCAGGGTGGCAAGGACGACAACTATTACATCATCGCCAAGGGACGCGCCCAGGTGACGCGCCAGGCGAGCCCCAACGTGCCACCCATGAAGCTGGCGGTGCTCGGAGCCGGCACCGGTTTCGGCGAAGAGGCGTTGATCAGCAACGGCCAGCGCAACGCCACCGTCAGCATGCTCGACGATGGCGTGCTGATGCGCCTGAGCAAGGACGACTTCATCAAACTGTTGGTGGAACCCATCCTGCAGCGCGTGCCCTACGAGCAGGCGCAGGCCATGCAGGGCAGCGACATCGAGTGGCTGGACGTGCGCAAGCTCAGTGAATACGCCGCGGGCAGTCTCAGTGGCGCGCGCAACATTCCCCTGGGTGAATTGCGCCTCGGTCTGCGCAAGCTCAACAAGCTGCACAAATACGTGATCTTCAGCAACGGTGAGAACCGATCCGCGGCGGCCGCCTTCCTCCTCAGCCAGCAGGGGCTGGATTGCTACGTCCTCGCCGATGGCCTGCAGGGGGTGCCGCGGGGCGCCCTGGTGGAGGTCAGCGACGCCGAGCCCGAACCCCTGCCCGCACACACCGCGCCGGACAACGTGGTCAACCTCGGCGCCAGCGACGACGGCCGAGTCGAGGCCCTCATGCATAAGGCCAAGAACCGTGTGCAACAGGAGATGCGCCGCACCCAGGCCGCCGAGGAGGCGCGTCAGCAGGCCCAGGCCGAGGTGGCGCGCCTCAAGGGCGAGGCCGAGTCCACCCGACGCCAGGCCGAGGAACAGGCCCGCATGGCCGCCGACCAGGCGCGCAGCGAGGCCGAACGGGCGGCCGCCGCCCAGCGTGCCGAGGCCATGGCCCGGCAACAGGCCGAGATCGAGGCCGCCGCGCAACGCGCCGAGGCCGAGGCCGCGCGCGCCGAGATGGCGGAGCAGGCCCGTCGCCAGGCCGAGGACGAGATCGAGAAGCTGAAGGCGGAATCGGCCGCCGCCCGCCGCGAGGTGGAGGAACAGGTCCGGCGCAGCGCCGAGCAGCTGCGCAAAGACAACGAAAAACAGGTAGAGCGCCTCAAGGCCGAGGCCGAGCAGG
>JANTGX010000223.1 GCA_024762755.1 Gammaproteobacteria bacterium | reverse complement strand
CCGATCGGGTGCAGATCCTCTCCGGGGTGTTCGAAGGCAAGACCACCGGCACCCCCATCGGCCTGATCATCCACAACACGGATCAGCGCTCCAAGGACTACGGTGAAATCATGGACCGCTTCCGTCCCGGCCACGCCGACTACACCTATCAACAGAAATACGGCCTGCGCGACTACCGCGGCGGCGGGCGCTCCTCGGCGCGGGAGACGGCCGTGCGCGTGGCCGCCGGTGCCATCGCCAAGAAATACCTGGCGGAGAAGTTCGGCGCCCGGATCCGCGGCTACCTGGCCCAGCTCGGCCCCATCCAGGCCGAGGCCTTCGACTGGGACGAGGTGGGGCGCAATCCCTTCTTTTGCCCCGACGCCGCCAAGGTGGCGGAGATGGAGGCCTACATGGACGCCCTGCGCAAGGAGGGCAACTCCATCGGCGCACGCATCAACGTGGTGGCCAGCGGCCTGCCGCCGGGCCTGGGCGAGCCCATCTTCGACCGCCTCGATGCCGAGATCGCCCACGCCATGATGAGCATCAACGCGGTGAAGGGGGTGGAGATCGGCGCCGGTTTCGCCGCCGTGACGCAGAAGGGCACCGAGCACCGCGACGAGATCACCCCCGAGGGCTTCCTCTCCAATGAGGCCGGTGGCATCCTCGGCGGCATCTCCACGGGGCAGGACATCACCGTCAGCATCGCCCTCAAGGCCACCTCCAGCCTGCGCCTGCCCGGGCGCAGCGTGAACCTGGCCGGCGAGCCGGTGGAGGTGGTCACCAAGGGCCGCCACGATCCCTGCGTGGGCATCCGCGCCACGCCCATCGCCGAGGCCATGCTGGCCATCACCCTGATGGACCACTGGCTGCGTCACCGCGCGCAGAACGCCGACGTGGTCAGCCAGACGCCGGTCATCCCCGCCCACCCGGGTGACTGAGGCCGACGAGCGCCGGACGGTCCCTTACTGGCGACTGTCTGGCTTCTATTTCTTCTATTTCGCCTCCATCGGCGCGCTGATCCCTTACTGGTCGCTCTACCTCAAGTCGCTGGGTTTCGATGCCCGCGACATCGGTACCCTGATGGCCCTGATCATGGCCACCAAGATCGTCTCGCCCAATGTCTGGGGCTGGATCGCCGATCACACCGGGCGGCGCATGCGCATCGTGCGCCTGGGAGGGTTGCTCAGTACCCTGACCTTTTTCGGCGTCTTCTTCGGCCACGACTTCTGGTGGCTGGCCCTGGTGATGCTGGTCTTCAGTTTCTTCTGGAACGCCACCCTGCCGCAGTTCGAGGCCACCACGCTCAATCACCTCGGCGACCAGAGCCACCGCTACAGCGGTATTCGCCTGTGGGGCTCCATCGGCTTCATCGTCACCGTGGCGGCCCTCGGGCCGGTGCTCGACCGTCAGGGTGCCTGGGTGCTGCCGTGGGTACTGGTGTTCGTCTTCGCCGGCATCTGGCTGGCCAGCCTGACGGTGCCGGAGCGCGTCGCCGGCCACCGCAGCCTGGACCACGAGCCCCTGCGGCGGGTGTTGCGTCGTCCCGAGGTATTGGCCCTGCTGGTGGTCTGTTTCCTGTTGCAGGCCAGCCACGGGCCCTATTACACCTTCTATTCTTTGTACATGGAGGAGTACGGCTACACGCGGACCACCATCGGCCAGCTGTGGGCGCTGGGGGTGATCGCCGAGGTGGGGGTGTTTCTGCTCATGCACCGCTGGGTACCGCGCTTCGGCCTGCGCCTCCTGCTGCTTGCCAGCCTGGCCCTGACCAGCCTGCGCTGGGTGCTCATCGGCGAGTTCCCCGATGCGCTGGCGCCCATCGTCGTCGCCCAGTGCCTACATGCCGCCAGCTTCGGCATCTATCACGCGGTCGCCATCCAACTCATCCACCGCTATTTCACCGGTCGCCATCAGGGCAAAGGCCAGGCCCTCTACAGCAGCGTCAGTTTCGGTGCCGGCGGGGCCGCGGGCAGCTACTTGGCGGGTATCGGCTGGGGTGCCCTGGGCGCCGACAACACCTACCTGCTGGCCGCCCTGGTCTCGGCGCTGGCCTTCCTCGTCGCCTGGCGCTGGGTGCGCCCGGCCTGGCAGTCGGTGGGCTGAAGATGTTGGACATCGACGGCTCGCAGGGGGAGGGCGGTGGCCAGATCCTGCGCACCGCGTTGTCTCTTTCCCTGTGCCTCGGGCGGCCCTTTTTCATCCACCACATCCGCGCCAACCGGCGTCGCCCCGGCCTGCAGCCGCAGCACCTGGCCGCGGTGCGTGCGGCGGCGCTCAGTTGTGAAAGATGATACCGATGCCGAAGTGGAGGCGCGTCTCGGGGATGGCCTCGTCCTGTGGCCACAGATAGAGGTGCTCTGGCTGCACCACCGGATAGGTGTAGCGCGTCTCGCCGATGCGCCCCTCCCGGGTGCCGGCAAGGGTGCCGCGCACCGTGAGCAGGCGGCCTGGTGCGTACACCGCCGTCTCCAGGTAACCGGCCTTCAGGATCAGGAAGCGTCCCAGCGGCGGGCGTGAGGTGTCCGGTCGTTGCTCGCCGTCCAGGGGATAGGCGAGCACCTCGATCTGCGTGGCCGCCTCGAGGTTGGCGCTGGCGATGACGACCCCGCCCCACAGCACCGGCACCGCGCCCAGCTTGTCGGCCTCGGCGGCGGCACGCGTGGGGGTCAGGCTGCGGTCCACCCCCTCGGTGTCGAAACGGGGCCCGCTCGCGCAGGCGGCGAGCAGCAGGCAGAGGGGCAGGAGTAGGGAGAGGCTGCGGGTCATGGGTAGGGCTCCTGGGTGTCCATGGGCGGGCCGAGACGGTGGAGTGTCGATGGTATCAGGCCCGCGGCGCCCCGCGGGTGTCCGGGGCCGGGCAGGAGGTCTTGCGTACGGAGAAGACCTCGTCCGGGCCGAGCACGGCGACGGCGGTGCGTGCGTCGACGATGTCGATGCGCACCGTTTTGTCGGGGTGTTCCAGGTCCACCGGGCGCTCGATGAGCGGGGCCAGTCGGGCGACGAGCTCGTCCGTGTGGTAATCGGTGCAGCGGTGTCGGTCCACGCGCAGGGCCCAGGTCTCGTGGGCGGCGATGCGCGGGGCCACCTCACGCGCCAGCAGGTCGCGCAGGGCGTCCGGATCCGTGGGGCACCAGTGGTCCACGGGGACCCACTTCAGGGCGAACTCGAAGGGCAGCTCACCCGCGCAGAACAGCTCGCGGCAGCCGGCCACTACGCGGCGTGGATCCAGGGTGGTGTGGGCGATGGCGAGGCCCTCCACCGCGGTCCATTCCATGCGCGGATAGGGGTCGCCGAGCCGCTTGAGGATACGGCGCACCTCGCGGCGGGCCGGATAGAAGCGGTGTTGGGGATAGGAGACGAGCAGGTCCATGGATGGTTCTCCGTGGTGCGGCGGCATGGCCGCTCAGTAGACCTGGTCCTCGGACAGCCCGGCGAAGGCGTGGGGGTAGATCACCAGGTGGCGCTGCGGTTCGCAGCCGACGCTTTCGGCCACCACCTGATGGCGGCTGGCGACGCGGTGCTGCAGGGCGCGCACGGAGGAGGCCCGCGGCGGCAGCTCCACCTGTATGCCCTCGTCGAGCACACGGCGGATGGCCTGCTCGGCCTCGCGCACGGCGGCCTCGGTCTCCTCTTCGTCCTTGTCGCCCAGGCGATTGAACACCCCCAACAGCAGGCGTCGCAGTTGCGCGGTGGTGTTCTTCTTCACCACGTGCACCGGCACACCGGTGGCCTTCACCAGGCGTTGCAGTCGCGGCTCGTCGGCGCGGGCGCGCAGGGTGACGACGAGGTGGGCCCGTTCGGGTTTGTTGGTGGCCACTGCATCCAGGCGCAGGTCGCGGATCACCCGCTCCAGCAGGTCGCGGCTCAGGCCGTAGGGATAGATGCGCACGGCGCCCTTGATCTCGCTCGCGGAGAAGACCGGCGGCGGTGCCAGCGGCGCGGCGGCCGGTTCCTCCATCGGCGGGCCCTCCCCCTCGGGCGTGCGTCGCACCCCCTTCACGGTCTGACCGCGTAGCAGGCGGTCCACGGCGTCGGCGGTATCGGTGTGCACGATCACCTCTTCGTAGCCGCGCATCTCGACGATGGCGTCGAAGGTGGGCGGTGCCTTGCGTTCGATGACGGTCTTGCGGCTGCCGCGCTGGCGGGCCTCTTCGTCGCCCAGGGTGACGGTCTGCACGCCACCCACAAGCTCGGACAGGGTGGGGTTGCGGACCAGATTCTCCAGGGTGTTGCCGTGCGCCGTGCCGATGAGTGGCACGCCGCGCTCGGCGATGGTGCGCGCCGC
>JANTGX010000222.1 GCA_024762755.1 Gammaproteobacteria bacterium | reverse complement strand
CCACCGTATTTCTGAACGATCAAGGCCATATTGGGACGGGTCTAAAAAGGCTGGCCATTTAACAACAGCTCGCCGGTGAGATAAAGGATTTTGTAGGCATATTCCTACAAATAATATATGCCGCTGGAGATATCACGCACCCAGTTGCCCGCGCACCCAGTCGGGCACCGCGGCCAGGGCCGCGTCCAGACCGGACGGGTCCTTGCCGCCGGCCATGGCCAGATCGGGACGTCCGCCACCCTTGCCGCCCACCTGCTGGGCGACGAAGTTGACCAGCTCGCCGGCCTTGAGGCGTGCGGTCTCGTCCTTGGTCACGCCGGCCACCAGGCTGACCTTGTCGCCATCCACCGCGGCCAAGACCACGGCGGCGTGACCCAGCTTGTTCTTCAGCTGGTCCACGGTGTCGCGCAGGGATTTGGCATCCACCCCCTCGAGCTTTGCCGCCAACACCCGGATGCCGTCGACCTCCACCGCCTGGGCCGCCAGGTCGCCGCCCTGGCTGCTGGCCAGTTTGGCCTTGAGCTGCTCGAGCTCCTTCTCCAGGGTCCGGTTGCGCTCCAGTAGGGCCTGCGCCTTGTCCTCCACATTGGACAGGTCGCCCTTGAGCAGGCCAGCGATGCGCTTGAGGGTCTGTTCCAGATCGTTGACATAGTCCAGCGCCGCCTGCCCGGTGACGGCCTCGATGCGGCGCACGCCGGCGGCCACGCCACCCTCGGCGACGATCTTGAACAGACCGATGTCACCGGTGCGCGAGACGTGGGTGCCGCCGCACAGCTCCACGGAGAAGTCGCCCATGGACAGCACGCGCACGATGTCGCCGTATTTCTCGCCGAACAGGGCCATGGCACCGGCGGCCTTGGCCTCGTCGGGTTTCATGAGGCGGGTCTCCACGGGCAGGTTGTCGCGGATCCGGGCGTTGACCAGCTGCTCGATCTCGGCCAGCTGTGCGGGGCTCACGGCCTCGAAGTGGGAGAAGTCGAAGCGCAGACGACCGGCCTCCACCAGGGAGCCCTTCTGCTGCACGTGCTCGCCGAGGATCTGACGCAGGGCGGCGTGCAGCAGGTGGGTGGCAGAGTGGGCGGCAGCGGTCTCGCGGCGCTGACGCTCGGCCACCTCGGCGGCCACCGTGGCACCCTCGCTGATGGTGCCCTGCTCCACCTTGACGCGGTGCAGAAAGGCCTCGCCCTGCTTCTGGGTGTCGAGCACGCGCAGCTCGGCGCCCGCGGCGTGCAGCCGGCCCGTGTCGCCCACCTGGCCGCCGGACTCGGCGTAGAACGGACTGCGATCCAACACCACCAGTCCCTCCTCACCCGCGGCCAGCTGGCCGACGGCCTCCCCCTCGCGATAGAGGGCGATGATGCGCCCCTCGTCGCGCAGGCGGTCGTAGCCGGTGAATTCGGTCTGCGCGTCCAGCGTCAGGCCCTCGTTGGCGGCGGCAAAGCTGCTCGCCGCCCGCGCCCGCTCACGCTGGGCCGCCATCTCGCGCTCGAAGCCGGCCATGTCGATCTGCAGGCCGCGTTCGCGGGCGATATCGGCGGTGAGGTCCACGGGGAAGCCGTAGGTATCGTAGAGCTTGAACACGGTCTCGCCAGGGATCACGTCGCCCTCGAGCCCGGCGATGGCCTCTTCCAGCAGGGCCATGCCGTGGTCCAGGGTCTCGGCGAAGCGTTCCTCTTCCTGCCTGAGCACCTGCTCGACGCGCGGCCGGGCCGCCACCAGTTCGGGGTAGGCGTCGCCCATGACCTCGCACAGGGGACCGACCAGCTTGTAGAAGAAGGGCTCGCGCAGGCCCAGCTTGTGGCCGTGGCGGATGGCGCGGCGGATGATGCGGCGCAGCACATAGCCGCGGCCCTCATTGGCCGGCACCACGCCATCGGTGATCAGGAAGGCGCAGGCGCGGATGTGGTCGGCGATGACCCGCAGTGACGTGTTCTGCAGATCATCGGTGCCGGCCAGCCTGGCGGCGGCCTCGATGAGGTGGCGGAACAGGTCGATGTCGTAATTGTTGTGCACCCCCTGCAACACCGCGGCCAGGCGTTCCAGGCCCATGCCCGTATCCACCGAGGGATGCGGCAGGGGGTTCATGTTGCCGTCGGCGTCGCGGTCGTACTGCATGAACACCAGATTCCAGATCTCGATGTAGCGGTCGCCGTCCTCCTCGGGGGTGCCGGGCGGGCCGCCGGGGATCTCGGGGCCGTGGTCGTAGAAGATCTCGGAACAGGGGCCGCAGGGGCCGGTGTCGCCCATGGACCAGAAGTTGTCGCTCTCGTAACGCCGGCCGCCGGGCTTGTCGCCGATGCGCGAGAAACGCGCCGGGTCGACGCCGATCTCCTTCAACCAGATCTCGGCGGCCTCGTCATCTTCCTCGTACACCGTGATCCACAGGCGCTCCGGCGGCAGCTTGAATTCCTCGGTGAGCAGTTCCCAGGCGTAGCCGATGGCCTCGCGCTTGAAGTAGTCGCCGAAGCTGAAGTTGCCCAGCATCTCGAAGAAGGTGTGGTGGCGCGCGGTGTAGCCGACGTTCTCCAGATCGTTGTGCTTGCCGCCGGCGCGCAGACAGCGCTGTACGCTGGCGGCACGCTTGTAGGGGCGTGTCTCGCGGCCGGTGAAGACCTCCTTGAACTGCACCATGCCGGCGTTGGTGAACAGCAGGGTGGGGTCATTGGCCGGCACCAGCGGGCTGCTGGGCACGATTTCGTGGCCGCGGGCACGGAAGTAGTCGAGGAAGCGTTGGCGAATCTCTGCGCTTTTCATGCGGGGTCGTCGGTCTCTATTGGCTGGGTGGCGGATGGCTGCGCCAGTGGTCGGTGATGGCGGCTCAATCGTCCCCGCCCAGGGCCGATTGGATTTGTTCTTGGGTAAAACCGCGGTACTGGAGAAAACGCGCCTGACGGGCGCGTTCCTTGTAGTCGTCGGGGAGCCCAGGGCCGAAACGCTTGTCCCGGGCCTGGCGGGCCAGGGCGAACCAGTCCACCTCGGCCGCCGTCAGGTAGCGGGCCTGCAGCGCGTCGTCGACACCGCGCTGACGCAGCTCCTGCCGGATACGCTGGGGGCCGTAACCACTGCCGTGGCGATAGCGCACGTAGGCCTCGGTGAAGCGCGCATCGCTCAGCAGGCCCTCGTCTTCCAGCGCCTGCAGCACCTGGGCCACCAGGCTGGGCTCCAGGTCGCGGCGGATCAGTTTGTCGCGCAACTCGTCGACGGCGTGCTCCCGCCGCGCCAGAAGATCCATGGCCTTACGCCGAGTGCGCCGGTACTGCTCGCGCTCGGCCTCCGCGTTCGCCTCGGCACTGTCCACCGCGTCCGTCAGGCCTCGGCCTGCTCCGCGGCCTCCGGAGGCGTATCGGGCAGCAGACGGGCGCGGATCTGGGCCTCGATCTCCTGGGCGATGTCGGTGTTCTCCTTGAGGAACATGCGGACGTTGTCCTTGCCCTGGCCGATGCGCTCGCCGTTGTAGCTGTACCAGGCACCGCTCTTGTCGATGATCCCCTGCTCCACGCCGAGGCCGATGACCTCGCTCTCGCGCGAGATGCCCTCGCCGTAGAGGATGTCGAACTCGGCCTTCTTGAAGGGTGGCGCCACCTTGTTCTTCACCACCTTGACGCGGGTCTCGCTGCCGAGGATCTCGTCGCCCTTCTTCAGCGAGCCGATGCGGCGGATATCGAGGCGCACCGAGGAGTAGAACTTGAGCGCGTTACCACCGGTGGTGGTCTCGGGGTTGCCGAACATGACGCCGATCTTCATGCGGATCTGGTTGATGAAGATCACCATGGTATTGGTGCGCTTGATGTTGGCGGTGAGCTTGCGCAGCGCCTGCGACATGAGCCGCGCCTGCAGGCCCACGTGGTGGTCGCCCATGTCGCCCTCGATCTCGGCCTTCGGCGTCAGGGCGGCGACGGAGTCGACCACCACGATGTCCACCGCGCCGGAGCGCACCAGCATGTCGGTGATCTCCAGGGCCTGCTCGCCGGTGTCGGGCTGGGAGACCAGCAGTTCGTCGACGTCCACCCCCAGCTTCTCGGCATAGCCCGGGTCGAGGGCGTGTTCGGCATCGACGAAGGCGGCGGTGCCGCCCAGCTTCTGCATCTCGGCGATGACCTGCAGGGTGAGGGTGGTCTTGCCCGAAGACTCCGGGCCGTAGATCTCCACCACCCGGCCCCGCGGCAGGCCGCCGATGCCCAGGGCGACATCCAGGCCCAGCGAGCCGGTGGAGACGGCGTCGATGTCACGCACGGCGCTGGCATCGCCCATGCGCATGACCGAGCCCT
>JANTGX010000221.1 GCA_024762755.1 Gammaproteobacteria bacterium | reverse complement strand
GGTGTCTCGTCGATGGCGCGGGCACGGGTCTGCTTGCTCAGTTTACGGCCTTTGCCGTCCGTGGCCAGCGGCAGGTGCAAGGTATCCGGTTGGGGCAGGCCGAGCAGCTCGCGCAGATAGTATTGGGGGAAGGTGGCCGGCAGCAGGTCGGCGCCGCGGACGATCTCGCTGATACCCTGCTCGGCGTCGTCCAGGGCGGTTGCCAGGTGGTAGGCATACAGACCGTCGGCGCGTTTGACGACGAAGTCACCCACCTCCCGGCCCAGTTCGCAGACCTGCGGTCCCTGCAGGCGGTCGTGTAGCTGCAGGGGCTTGTCTGGTGTGCGCACGCGGATGGCACGGCCTTGGCGGCCCGCCGGCAGGCCATCACGGCAGGTGCCGGGGTAGATGAGGGACGGGTCGTGTGCCGCGATCTCTTTGCGGCTGCAGGCGCAGGGATAGCTCAGACCCTGCTCGGCGAGGCGCTGTAGGGCCGCCTCGTAGGCCTCACTACGCCGGCTCTGATAGAGCACCGGCTCGTCCCAGAGCAGACCGACGCGTTCCAGGCTGCGCAGGATGCCGTCGGCGGCGCCCGGCACCTCGCGTGGGGGGTCGATGTCATCCATGCGCAACAACCAACGGCCACCGTGGGCACGGGCCTGCAGATAACTGCCGAGGGCGGCGATCAGTGAGCCGAAATGCAACGGGCCACTGGGTGAGGGGGCGAAGCGGCCACGATAGGTTGGTCTGTTACGGGCAGCGGACATGGGTGGAGTGTAACCGCGGCCACGCGTGGGCATAAAGCTTTGCCGGCCGTGGACGATGCAGCGGTTAGGGAATCATCGATAAACACGTAAATAGAGAAGGGGTACACATGATCACCAGCTGGATCATCGAGGGCGTCATGGAGGACGGGCGGAAATTCCGTCCCAGTGACTGGGTGGAACGCCTGTCCACGGCACTGGCTACCTTCGGTCCGGATCACCGCATTCACTATGCCGAAGGCGTTCAGCCCTGTTTCATCGAGGGGCAGAAATGCCTGAGGGTGAAGGGGTCGTTGGCGGAGGAGAACCCTGCCGCCTACGAATACGTCTGCAGTTTCGCCCGCAGCAATGGCTTGCGGGTGCGGGAACTGGAGGCGCCGCAGTAGGGCATGCCAGAAACGGGTCGCGCCATTTGCAGCTCATAAGCGCGATCCGTTTTTGTCCTGCCCGGAGAAGTTCGCCAGGGGGTCTGGCGGGAGTAGCGGCGGAGACCGCGGGGAGCAGCTCGGTTATTTGCCGAACTGCTTCTCGCGGATTTCGTTGAGGGTCTTGCAGTCGATGCACTGGGTGGCCGTGGGCCGCGCCTCGAGACGACGGATACCGATTTCGACGCCGCAGGATTCGCAGAACCCGTAGTCACCACTGTCGAGATTGGCCAGAGACTCGTCGATCTTCTTGATCAACTTGCGTTCACGGTCGCGGGTGCGCAGTTCCATGGCGAACTCGGATTCCTGGCTGGCCCGATCGTTGGGATCGGGGAAGTTGGCCGCCTCGTCCTGCATGTGGTGCACCGTCTCGTCCACCTTGTCCATCAGCTGTTTCTTCCAGCCTTCGAGAATGGCGCGGAAGTGCTCCACCTGTTTGGGATTCATGTATTCCTCGCCCTTCTTTTCCTTGTAGGGCGTGAAATTGGTATAGGTCGAATCGTCCGATGCGCTGACGACCTTCTTCTTTGCGACGGCCTTCTTGGTGACGGCCGCCTTCTTCTTGACAGCCTTCTTGGCGGCGGCCTTGACGGCCTTTTTCTTTACAGCCATGTGGACTGCGCTCCTGATGTGATAACGGTACGGAAAAACAAGGGCGAATCTTATATCAGAGTTGTATCGGCGGCGCAAACAGGGTGCCGGATATCTCAAGGCCTATCGGACCCGCGACGAGGGGCTTTAGGCACCTGGTTCTGACATGGGTGCAATGCCCTCTGGGCTGGTTTAAGCTACGCGGTCCTTACCGACGTCGGGCCCGCTGTCGCCTTGGCCCATCGCGCACCACCGGCGGACAAGAAGGGGCATTTTTTGCCCTCACTGTGGTCATACGAGGCCGGGAGGGTGCTGCGTCGTGTTCCCCACGACGTCGTCAGCGCCGATCCATTACACCATTTTTATTGCGTCGAGTCCCCGTTCAAGGGCCTTGGCCGAATCCCTGAGAGGTAATCACCGTGGCAGACCTTCAAGCACTCCTGTTCGACGTCGATGGCACCCTGGCCGATACGGAGAAAGACGGCCATCGCGTGGCCTTCAATCGCGCCTTCGCCGATGCCGGCCTGGACTGGGACTGGACGCCGGAGCTGTATGGCGAACTACTCGCGGTGACCGGCGGCAAGGAGCGCATTCGTCACTACCTGGAAAACTTCAATCGTGACTTCGAGGCTCCCGAGGATCTCGATGCCTTCGTCCGTGGCCTGCACGCGGCCAAGACCGAGCACTACACGGGCCTGCTGGCCGAGGGCGCCATTCCCCTGCGTCCCGGTGTGCGCCGTCTGTTGGAGGAAGCCCGCGACGCCGGCCTGCGCATGGCGGTGGTGACCACCACCACCCCGGCCAATGTGGAGGCCCTGTTGACCCATGCCATCGAGCCCGCGGCCATGGACTGGTTCGAGGTCATCGCCGCCGGCGATATCGTGCCGGCGAAGAAACCGGCGCCCGATATCTACCAATGGGCCATGCAACAGATGGGGCTGAGTCCTGCCGAGTGCATGGCCTTCGAGGACTCGCGCAATGGCATCCTCTCCTCGCAGGATGCCGGCGTGAAGACCATCGTCACGGTCAACGATTACACCCGCGACGACGACTTCAGCGATGCCGCCATCGTCCTCGACCAACTGGGTGAGCCGGACCAGCCCTTTCAGGTCCTGGCGGGTGATGCCGGTGATGCCACGCACCTCGATCTCGACCTGGTGCGCCGCCTGCACGCCGACTGAGCATGCCGCGGCGACCCCGTATCGCCCGCCGCATGGCGGACATCCAGCCCTTCCACGTGATGGACCTGCTGGCGCGTGCGCGGGCCCTCGAGGCCCAGGGGCGTGACATCGTGCACATGGAGATCGGCGAGCCCGACTTCGTCACGCCCGAGCCCATTCGCACGGCGGCGAAGCAGGCCCTGGACGCCGGCCACACCCACTACACCCCCTCCCTCGGCCTGCCCGCCCTGCGCGAGGCCATCGCCGCTTTCTACGCCGACGAATACGCCATCGAGGTGCCGGCCTCGCGCATCGTGGTCACGCCCGGCGCCTCCGGTGCCCTGCTGCTGGCCCTGGGGGTCTTGCTCGACCCGGCCGACCGCTTGCTCATGGCCGACCCGGGCTATCCCTGCAACCGACACTTCGCGCGTCTGCTGGAGGCCAACGCCGTGGGGGTGCCGGTGGGTCCCGAGGAGGCCTACCAGCTCACCGCCGCCGCCCTCGCCGAGCACTGGGACGGGCAGACCGCGGCGGCCCTGTTGGCCAGCCCCTCCAATCCCACCGGCACCCTGGTGAGCGAGGCAGAGTTGCGCGCCATGGCGGACTTTGTCGACGCCCGCGACGGGCGTCTACTGGTGGACGAGATCTATCTCGGGCTGGTCTACGAAGGGCGCCCCCGCAGTGCCTTGGCCCTCTCCGACGAGCTGTTCGTGATCAACAGCTTTTCGAAGTATTTCTGTATGACCGGCATGCGCCTGGGCTGGCTGGTGGCCCCCGAGGCCTACGTCCGCGCCATCGACAAACTGGCGCAGAACCTCTTTCTCGCCGCACCCACGGTGTCGCAGCACGCCGCCCTGGCGGCCTTCGCGCCGCAGACCCGGGCCATCCTCGATGCCCAGCGCGAGGAATTCCGTGCGCGCCGGGACTTTCTCCTGCCCGCCTTGCGCGAGTTGGGATTCGAGATCCCCACCACGCCGCAGGGTGCCTTCTATCTCTATGCCGACTGTTCGCACTTCAGTGACGACAGCCATGCCTTCGCCGAGACCCTGCTGGAGCAGGCCGGTGTCGTCGTCACCCCCGGGCTGGACTTCGGCCGCAACGCCCCCGAGCGCCACCTGCGCTTCGCCTACACCACGGGGATGGATCGTCTGCATGAGGGTGTGGAGCGTCTGGCCCGCTTCCTCGCCCAGGCCTGAGGCAGCGTGTGATGCGGGGGTGGATGACAGGCGCGTCGCAGGCCTGACGGGAAATATTAACCCGGCCACAATATAGATCGTGTTCAGCCGCCGTGTGCTGCTGCGCAGCCAGGCATCAAAGCGCAGTGGTAGTGGGCCTACCGCAAGCTTTGATAACGCAGTCTG
>JANTGX010000220.1 GCA_024762755.1 Gammaproteobacteria bacterium | reverse complement strand
CGTTGCTGGGGATCAACATGGAGGCCACGCTGATGTGGCGATTGGCCCCCCGGGTCTTCACGATTACGCTGACGCTCTCGCCCGGGCCGAGCAGGCCGCCGCTGGAGACCGAGTCATAGGCCATCAGTGACGTGCCCAGGGGTCCGGCGTCACCGCTCTCGGCGAGAGTCGCCAGCTCGCCGCTGGCCGGCCTGCCGAGTTCGAAGAGCCGCGCCGATGCCTTGTGGCTGGCGACCATGATGGGAGTGAAGGTCTGACCATGGGTGAGGTTGGTGATGGTGACCCGATAGCGATGCACATCGTCGGCCAGGGCGAGGCCGGAAAACAGGCCAGCGGCCAGCAGCAGTCCGCCGATGAAGCTCCTCTTGCGGTTGTGTCCAGTAGGAATATTGTGGCGCATGATCTAACTCCTTTTGTTGTCCTTGGGGTTTGCCGGCATGCCGCAAGGATATGGCCGCCGACACAGGAGAGTCTGTCAGTGGCGTATCACGCCATCGTCACGCAGATATCACGATTCTGTCCCGGAGGAATCAGGCGAGCTGGTAGGCGGGGAGGGAGAAGCTGAAAGTGGTACCGCGTCTGGGCTGGCTGTCGGCGCGGATGACACTGCCGTGCAGGTCGATGATGCGCTTGACGATGGCCAGGCCAAGACCGGCATTCTGTCCGGCCTCGGACTGTGCCCGGTCCTTTTCCAGACGGTAGAAGCGATCGAAGATGTGTTTGAGTTCCCGCTCGGGAATGCCCTGTCCCGTGTCTGCGACCATGACGCTGATATTGTCGGCATCGCGCCGCAGGGAGAGGGTGATGTGGCCACCGACCGGGGTATGACGCAGGGCATTCTCGATGAGGTTGTCCAGCACCCGCTGGATCAGGCCGATGTCGCCATAGGCGAAGGGGAGCTGGGCCTGTAGCTCGGCCCGCAGGTCGATGCCGCGGCGTTGTGCGGTGAGATGGAATTTGTGCACCATGTCTTGCACCAGTTCGGCCAGGGAGAAGGGCTCCATCTGCAGCAGCGTTTCGCTGGACTCCAGTTTGGCCAGTTCGAACAAGTCGCCGATGAGACGGTTCAGCTGGCTGCTCTGTGCGGCGGCTATTTGCAGATAGTGCCGGCGGTCGTCGGCGCTCAACTGGTCGTCTTTCAATATCAGGGTTTCGAGATAGCCGTGCAGGGCGGTGAGCGGGGTGCGCAGGTCGTGGGAGACGTTGGCCACCATCTCGCGTCGCTTGGCATCGGTCTGTTTCAGAGCCTGCACCTGTTGCTCGATACGTTCGGCCATCTGATTGAAGGTCTGCCCCAGCTGGTCGATCTCGTCGCGCGGACGGGGCGGGCTGGGATAACGGTCACCAGGCGGGCCGTCCGCGGCAGACGGCTGGCTGCCGTGATAGTCGCCCATCACCCGGCTCAGTCGACGCAGGCGACGGGTGAGCAGGGCAAAGGCGACGAGTCCAGCGACGAGGGCGAAGATCAGACCGAGGCCGAGGCCGGTGGTGGCCAGACGCAGGATATAACTGCCGCGCAGCATCTCTCCCGCATTGGCCAGTGCCTCTCCCTCGAGAATCACATAGAGGTAGCCGGCCGGCGCCGTTTCGCCTGCCTCGCGGGCTGGAATGGGCGCTGCGGAAAAGACCTTTTTTCGCTCTCGTCCCCGCGGATCGTCACCCAGTAACGGATAGACCACCTGCCCACTGAGAAAACGCCGGATCGGTTGCAGATCGACTCGCTGGCGTTTCACACGCCCGGCGGGGGCGGAATAGGCGAGGATGCTGCCGTCGCGGTCGAGCAGATAGAGCTCGATGGCGGGGTTGATCACCATCAGCCAGTGGAACAGCGACTTCAGCGCCTGCTCGTCGACGACTCCACGGGTGAGCAAGGGTTTTTCGGCGACGATCTGCTGGGCCAGGGCATGATTGAGTTTTTGCGTCAGCTCTTGCTGATACATCTCGGCCGAATAGATCACCAGACGATAGCCGAGCAGGCCGATGAGGCAGATGAGGACGAAGAAGACCGCGGCGATGCGGCTGTTGAGGGTGCGGTACACGGTGCGCTCTGCCTCTAGGTCAGCGTGGGGGCATCGTTGAATTTATAGCCGACGCCCCAGACGGTGAGGATGTATTGTGGGGCGGCGGCCTGCCGTTCGATCTTTGCGCGCAGGCGGTTGATGTGGGAGTTCACCGTGTGTTCGTAACCTTCGTGGCCATAGCCCCAGACGCTGTCGAGGAGTTGGGCCCGCGTGAACACCTGTCCAGGATGACGGGCGAAGTGCCAGAGGAGATCGAACTCACGGGCAGTGAGTTCCACGGCCTGCCCGGCGATGCTGGCCTGGCGGCGCTTGTGGTCCAGGTGCAGATCGCCCACCTCGATGTGCGAGCCGGTCTGCACGGGATCGCTGGCCGGCCCTCGTACGCGGCGCAGGATGGCCTTTGCCCGCGCCACCAGCTCGAGCACGCTGAAGGGCTTGGTCAGATAGTCGTCTGCGCCCATCTCCAGGCCGACGATGCGGTCCAGTTCGCTGCCCTTGGCGGTGAGCATGAGGATGGGGGCGTCGTTGTCGCTGCCACGCAGACGGCGACAGATTTCCAGGCCGTCCATGCCGGGCAGCATGAGGTCGAGCACGATGAGGTCGTAGCGGTGCGCCTGTGCCAGCGACAGTCCCAGGCCGCCATCGGCCGCCAGGTCGACGTGTGCGTCCAGGTCGCGCAGATGCATGGCGACCAGGTTGGCGATGTCGCTGTTGTCCTCTACCACAAGAAATCGTTTCATCTGTTGTCTCACTATCGTCCCGCCTCGGCACCCGACGATCGCGGCTTGGCCAGTGGGCATGGGAGTAGCATACCGCTGGAATATCACACAAATGTCACGTGGTGCCTCATGGGCGCGTGGGAATGCGGCAGCCGGGGCTGGGCGTGGTGTACTCGATGGCACCCATGTCCACCGCCTGGGGGCCTCGCGGCTGGCCACAGAAATCGCGTTCTGTCTCCTCCAGGTCGAGGCCCCGGTCGATGATCCGTCGGGGGTCCAGCAGGGTGAGGTCCAGCCGCGCCGCGTCGCGAAAGGTCCGGCTCAGCGCGGCGCGGCCCAGCCGCAGGTTGTTTCTGGCACGCAGGGTGCCGCCGTCGCGGGTCCTTATCCGGCCGGTATAGAGATTGTTCTGCAACTCGGCATGGCTCTTTGCAAATCGCACATCGATGCCTCGGGTGTCGATGAGGGTGTTGTTGTAGACACTCGTCTCGGCCGATTGGTTGAGATAGATGCCGACATCGTCACAGTGACTGATGATATTGTGACGAATGATGCCGCCACGGTGTTCCTGCACGCAGTCGCCGCCGCGGCAGCTCGCCTTGCCCGTGCCCCCGCCGCCGAACGAGAGACCGATTTTCGTCCCCCCGGCTGATGCCAGCGAGTGGCTGCAGACGATGAGGTTTCTCTCGAACACGTTTCCGACCCCGTTGCCCTTGAAAAAGGCGCCGTAGCTGATGCGGTCGTCCCCGCCCTTGCCGAAGTCGGCGATGAAATTGTCGTGCACCCGCCAGTGATCGACACCCACCATGTCCAACACGGTGACCGGGCCATCGGTGTCGCGCACCGTTCGGTTGAAAAAGCTGCTCTGTGCGATCTCGCCGCCGTCTGGGTGTCTCGCAGCGGCCTTGCCCGGTACGAGGTTGGCCTTCACGGCCGCGTTGAAGTCGCTGACGATGCTATTTTGCAGGCGAAAACCGATGCTGTCGCCGACCACATGGAAGGCGTGTTCGCAGGCGCTCTGCCGGGCACAGGTGCCGCGGATCTGCAGGTTCTCGAAGTGCCAATGGGGCGCGTCGACATGGAAGCCCTCCAGGGCATCCATTTCGATCAGGGCATCACCCAGTCGTCGTGCGGCCAGCAGGATGGGGCGATCTCTCTCGCCGGCGGCGCGGACGGGGACGAATTTCCTTTTGATGGGGTATCGGCCGGGGGCGAGGATGATGGCGTCGCCGGGCTGCGCCGTCTTGATGGCCTGCAGTAGTTCCGCTATCGACTGTACCGGGACGTGTCGCCGATCCGCTTGGAGGTGCAGGACGGCCCGGCGATCGGCTCCCTTGCCCGGTACCCTCTCGGAGAGGCGCGCCGAAGTGACGGCGTGCGGGGTTACGGCCTGAGCCGTGTTGCGAAGCGAAGTGCGCGTCTCTTCGGCCATCGCCTCCATGCCGGCCATGAGGGCGAGGCAGGCCAACACGGCGTACCAGCGGGGAGAGGTCCTCGGTCGTCGTGCCCGGCTCGGCGGGGGATTTCCCGGCGTCACTATTGCGGTCGTCCGACGGCCCGCCGGTGG
>JANTGX010000219.1 GCA_024762755.1 Gammaproteobacteria bacterium | reverse complement strand
TGATCAGATTTTCGTTCAGATTATAGATCGAATAGGTTTCCGTACTATCGCCGGCCACGGGCGTTTTGTCCAGGCGGATGATGCCCATGTCAAGTGACGCGCTCGTGGTCGATTGGCTCAGGCCTGTAATGAAATAATTCGTGACCACCGCCTCTGTGCTACGCTTGGTCAGTTCCGAGATCTTTGCAACCACATCCTCCGTGGAGGGCGGGGCCGGGGCGTTCAGCAAGTATTCTCCCAGCGCCCAGGCCTGAGACATCGTCCCCGGGATATAACTCCCTTTCAAAGCAAAACCATTGTTTGCATTGGAAGGCCACAGCGCAATCCCCGAGAAACTGCCGAACCCCCCTACAATGCTTCCGGCTAGCTTTTCCATACTCTCGGCGTTGGAGGAGGTCAATGTTGCAGATTGGCTATCAGCGGTATTGATGACATTGTTTCCCAAGGCGGTGGGACTCACCGCATATGCCCCATTACCACTGTAAGTCGTCTGTGGCAGCTCCGGAACAGCGCGGCCGGCACCGTCTCCATCGACAACCCAGAGATTAGAGCCGGAAAGGGCCGCGGCGATCAAAGGCACAACCGAGTTGACTGGGCCTACCTCTACCGGTATGACACACCCGAGAGGAACACCTGTTGCGTTCTCGAATGTTCTCATCGTGTTGGCAATAGCATACTCGATGTCTGTAACTTTCAGATTGTCTGCGACATCAGGAGACCCCATCATCGCCAATACACAGCAGTTGGTGGCAGCATCGTACTCTCGCACCTGTACGCAACCGCTCCAACCTTGCCCGGCCAGCTCATCCAGAACCTTGAGAGCATCCACATAACTGCCGCCACCACCGCTGCCCAGAATTGCGGCCCCAGTAACAATGTTTCGAAAATCCATGATCCCGTACTCAATGGCAGACATGCTTCACCTCTTATATTTTGTTGCTCGGTAATAACGCCCCAGGTTCATTCCTAGTCCGTCTGCCAAGATAGTAACCAACGAATATGGTCTGGTTCCTGCGGCAGCCAGCCTACCCCGCCGCGCCTGCCCACTTTGCATCATGACTTCCTTACGACCTTGTTCGAATTCGCACAATCCCAATGGCATATCCGAATGCCGATGATGGATATGTCTGGTCTGTTTAACAACCCAGTTAGGGAAGCTTAAATTATGGAAGCGTTGACCAATTCCGTATTCATCATTCCGGCGCATACCCAAAGGGAAAACATGCCGGAATCCACAAGATCTGGGACCTTGGAACCCGACCCTCGCCGATGAGATGGTCTCCTCTCCCGTCTATATCGGCGACACCATGCGCCACGATGGAAATACCATCAACCATCAGCGAAGCAAGGAGGAAAACATGGACAAGCTTACGAGCGTCGGACCGGATCTGGCAAAGAATGTGTTTCACCTGTTTGGTTTTTAGGTGCATATTTCATCGAGGACAGGAGGCGATATCCTCCACCAACAGGCCGGATATACGGAAGCAATTCTGTCCCTGTCATTAACGCACGCTGTCTTGCAAAATGGGAGGAGATCATGTAGGGAATGACGAGAAAAGATCAGCGATTCTCATGTCTCCAATCCGCACGACTTGCTGATTCTCAGTTGTTTCAATGGCTGCGCTGAAACAACACGGGAGATCATGGGACACAGCGTTGATCTATAAAACGCGTTGCGGAATTGTTTCGTCAGTGTAACGAGAAGTCGTGACGGTCGATCGAGACCCCTGCCGCTCGGTGTCGCCGGGCCGCGCCAGAACCATTAGAGGAGGGCCGTATGCCGAGTATTCTGGTCACCGGCAGCAATCGCGGGCTCGGCCTGGAGTGGGTGCGCCAGTATGCCGAACTCGGCTGGCGGGTCTACGCCACCTGCCGACAGCCCGAGGCGGCGCAGGCGCTGGCCGAACTGGCTGAGCGTTACGACGGCGTCTCCCTGCACACCCTGGACGTGACCCGCGCCGATCAGATCGCCAGCCTGGCCCAACACCTGTCGGGCAGGGGCCTGGATCTGCTGATCAACAACGCCGGCGTCTATTTCGAGCGTTGGGGCAAGGACAAGCTCGGTCACATCGACTACGCAGCTTGGCAAAAGACCTTCGACGTGAACACGCTAGGGGCCATGCGCGTCACCGAGGCCTTGCACGACAGTCTCCGCCGCGGTGACCGGCGGCTGGTCGTCGCAATCAGCAGCCACATGGGCAGCATTGCGGACATCCAGGCGCCCAACGACTATGCCTATCGCTCCAGCAAGGCCGCACTCAATGCGAGCATGAAGGGCCTCAGTTTCGAGTTGGGCGCCGATGATATCGGCGTGCTCCTGCTGCACCCGGGCTGGGTGCGGACCCGCATGGGCGGGCGCAGCGCACCCCTCTCGCCGGAGGAGAGCGTACGCGGCATGCGCCAACGGGTGGAGCGTTTTACACTGCGAGAAAGCGGCATGTTCTACCGTTACGACGGCGAGGTGCTGCCGTGGTGATCCATGGGCCGTGTCTCACTGCCCGGCGCGCAGCGGGGACACCTGTTCGAAGACACGATAACGAAGGAGGCTTCTATGTCGGTCGGTGAATATTGCAACCGGGAAGTGGTCGTCATGACGGCCTCGGAGAGCGTCCGTGATGCCGCCAAATTGATGCGCGGGTTTCACGTCGGTGACGTGGTGGTGGTGGAGAAGGTGGCGGACGGTTCCCTGCCCAAGGGCATCCTCACCGACCGAGACATCGTGGTGGAACTGGTCGCCGAGGACGTGGATCTCGATGCGGTCGCCGTCGGTGACGTGATGAGCACGGAGTTGGTCGAGGTCGGTGAGGAGACGAAGCTGATGGACGCCATCAAACTCATGCGCGGCAAGGCCATACGGCGGCTCATCGTGATCACGGCGGATGGCCATCTCGCCGGCCTGCTGACGGTGGACGACATCCTCGAACTGATCACCGAGCAGTTATCCGATCTCACCGCCCTGGTGTTCAACGAGATACGCAAAGAGGGCGAACGGCGCGCCTGATCCGGCGGGCCGTGCGGGCGATGCGGGCCAGCGAGCCAGACATACGGGCAGGCGCCACGCGGCGGCCCGCGGTACGGGTCGGCACCTGCGGCTTCGCCGAGGCCCAGGCCCGGACCTTCGCGGAATTCGGCATCCTGGAGGTACAACATACCTTCTACCAGCCCCCCAGCGTGGCCACCGCCGCGGCCTGGCGTGAGCGGGCCGGGGCGGACTTCGTCTTCAGCCTGAAGGCCTGGCAGCTGATCACCCATCGCGCCAGCAGCCCGACCTATGCCCGCCTGCGCGAGACACTCACCGCCCGCGAGCTGGCCCAGGCCGGCGATCTGCGCTGGAATGCGCTCACCCGCCGGGCCTGGGCGCGGACCCAGGCCATCGCCGATGCCCTGCAGGCCGAGGCCATCGTGTTGCAGACGCCGCAAAGCTTTCGCCCGCACAAGACCAACCTGCGCCGGCTGCGCCGTTTCTTCGAGCAGGTGGAGCGGCGTGGCCGCCGTCTGGTCTTCGAGCCGCGGGGCGAGGCCTGGTGCGACGAGATCCTGCGCCCGCTGCTGCGTGATCTCGACCTGGTGCACGGTGTCGACCCCTTCCTGCGCCGGCCGCTGGGGCGGGGGCTGCGCTATTTCCGCCTGCACGGCCGCCCGGCCTATCACTACCGTTACCGCTATACGGACGCCGATCTACGCCAGCTGCGTGACAGCCTCAGCCGCGCCTGGCCCAACCGGGTGCTGTTCAACAACATGACCATGGCCGAGGACGCGCGGCGTTTTCTGCGCCTGCTGTCGCCGGCGCTGGTGACGGACTGAAACTGAAATAGGACATTTGGCTTCGCGGTGAAGCCTGAGAATCGATGAGAACGAACAGAGGACGCCGAGATGGACGACACACCGACGCCACCCCCGCACTCGACCATGAAGGAACCCAAATTCTGCCGCTGCCGCGTGTGCCACGAGCACTTCTACGCCGAGACCATCCGCGAGGCGCGTGAGGCCTGCCACGAACACGGACGGCGTGAGCACCCGGACTGGGAACCGGTGGTCTGTTTCTGCCCCGACTGACGCCGGCGACGTGTGCCCTATTTACGGTAGGCGAAGTCCACCGTCGCCGTGCCACCGGCGGAGACCGTCACCTTGGCCTTCTTTTCACCCAACAGGCCGTGCCAGGACTTGATCGTGTACTCGCCCGGCGGCACCGCGTCGATGACGAAGCTGCCGTCCGCCTCGACCACGGCGTAGTAGGGGTTGCGGGCGACGAAGGTGAAGCCGTGCATGAAGTCGTGGGCATCGCACTCCACCTTCATGCCGTTGCCGCGGCGCAGCCTGACCTTTTTGTGCAGGGTCTTCACCTCGGGCGGCTGGCTG
>JANTGX010000218.1 GCA_024762755.1 Gammaproteobacteria bacterium | reverse complement strand
TCGCGCCACTCGAAACCGGCGGCGCGGAAGATCTCGTGCAGGCCTTCCGCCTCGGCCTGTTCCTTGACCAGTCCGGAGCCGGGCACCACCAGGACCTGCTTGACGTTGTCCGCTACGCGGCGGCCGCGGGCGACCTCGGCGGCGGCGCGCAGGTCCTCGATGCGGGCGTTGGTGCAGGAACCGATGAAGACCTTGTCGATGGCGATGTCGCTGATGGGCGTGCCGGCGGCGAGACCCATGTAGTCCAGGGCGCGGCGCATGCCCTCGGCCTTCACCGCATCGGGCTCGGCGGCCGGGTCGGGCACGCGGGCGCCCACCGGGACCACCATTTCCGGTGAGGTGCCCCAGGTCACCTGCGGCTGGATGCAGCGGGCCTCGATGATCACCTCGCGGTCGAACGCGGCATCGGCGTCGGAGTGCAGCTCGCGCCAGGCGGCCACGGCGCGCGCCCAGTGCTTCTCGTTGGGCGCGTAGGGACGGCCCTTGACGTAGTCGATGGTCTTGTCGTCCACCGCCACCATGCCGGCGCGCGCACCGGCCTCGATGGCCATGTTGCACACCGTCATGCGCCCCTCGATGGAGAGGTCGCGGATAGCCTGGCCGGCGAACTCAATGGCGTAGCCGGTGCCGCCGGCGGTGCCGATCTCGCCGATGATGGCAAGCACGATGTCCTTGGCCGTCACGCCGGGGCCGACCTGGCCGTCCACCACCACGCGCATGTTCTTGGACTTCTTCTGCAACAGGCACTGGGTGGCCAGCACGTGCTCCACCTCGGAGGTGCCGATGCCGTGCGCCAGGGCGCCCAGGGCGCCGTGGGTGGAGGTGTGGGAGTCGCCACACACCACGGTCATGCCCGGCAGGGTGGCGCCCTCCTCCGGCCCCACCACGTGCACGATGCCCTGGCGCGGATCGTTGATGGGGAACTCGGGGATGGCGAATTCGTCGCAGTTGCGATCCAGGGTCTCCACCTGCAGGCGCGAGACCGGGTCGTGGATGGCGGCCACGCCGCCGTGGCGGTCTTCCGGCGTGGTGGGCACGTTGTGGTCCGGGGTGGCCAGGTTGGCGCGCGGCCGCCAGGGCTGGCGCCCGGCCAGGCGCAGGCCCTCGAAGGCCTGGGGGCTGGTCACCTCGTGGATCAGGTGGCGGTCTATATAAAGAAGGCAGGTGCCGTCTTCCTGGGTGCGCACCACATGCTGTTCCCAGAGCTTGTCATACAGGGTCTTAGCGGCCATGAGCTGTCCTCGTCATCTTCATATTCTCTCTTGCAGGTGCGTGATCGGCACTCGCCACCACTTCCAGACGCACCATCTCCACCGGGATGCGGCCGTGCGCGTCCTTCACCACGGCCGCTTCGTAGGCCGTCACCAGGTCCGCGACGAAGGCCGGCCGCTCGGCCTCGGCCAGGCGACCGGTGAAGGGCAGCCAGGTGGTGCGCAGCCAGCCCGCCAATGCCTCCCGGTCGTCGTGCCATACCCGGCGGCGGACGATCTCCAGACGCTGGGGGCTCAGGCCGGCATGCGGCAGCCAGCGCGCATAGTCCGCCGGGGTGAAAAAGCGCCACGGATGGCGGAAGCCGTCGAACCGGACCTGCCAGCGGGGTTGCCGGCAGACCGTCTCGGTCGCCTCGAGCACCGCGGCACAATTGCCCGCCGCCGCGGTCTGCATCCAGACACGGCCGTGCGGGCGCAGGCAATGGCGCATCCCGGCCAGTACCTGGGGGTGGTCCGCCATCCAGTGCAGGGCCGAGGTGGAGAACACGAGATGGAAACGCCCGGCCAGCGTGCTGTCCTCACCGAGGGCCTGGGCATCCATCTGGCGGAAGACCAAGCGGGGGGCCCGGCCCCAGCGCTCGCTGGCCAAGGCCACCATGGCCGGCGAGCTGTCGATGCCGAGCACCGAACCCTCCGCAACACGGCCGGCCAATCGTGCGCTGAGCCGGCCATCGCCGCAACCCACGTCGAGCACCCGTTCATCGCCGACTAGCTCGAGGCGGTCCATGAGTTCCTCGCCCCAGCCCGCCTGGACGGCGGCGTTGTCCGCGTAATCGGCGGCATCCCAGCCCTGTTGCTTACTGTCCATTATCTCGCCCCCAGGCCGCCGGATGGACGGCCTCTCTGGCGAGCCATACTAGGCAAAGCCAATGATTACTACAATTCATCTTTTTCATGTTTTCCATTCCTATCTGGAATGGTATAAGGGGCCATGGACAGCACCAACCTCAAGACCTTCATCACCGTCGCCGAACTGGGCTCCTTCTCCCTCGCCGGCGAGCGGCTCTATCTCACCCAGCCGGCGGTGAGCAAGCGCATCAAGGCCCTGGAGCAGGAACTGGACACGCATCTGTTCGACCGCATCGGCCGGCGCGTCTCCCTCACCGAGGCCGGGCGCACCCTGTTGCCCCGCGCACAGGCCATCCTGCAGGCCATGGAGGACAGCCGACGGGAGTTGGGCAATCTCAGCAGCGAAGTCGGCGGCCGGCTGAGCATCGGCACCAGCCACCACATCGGCCTGCACCGGCTGCCGCCGGTATTGCGCCGGTTCAGCCGGGACTATCCGGCAGTCGAACTGGACCTGCAATTCATGGACTCGGAAGCCGCCTGCCGCGCCGTGCAGACCGGCCAACTGGAATTGGGCATCGTCACCCTGCCCTCGCAGCCACTGGCGGATCTCGATAGCACGCAGATCTGGTCCGACCCATTGTCGGTCGTGGTAGGGCACGAGCACCCGCTGGCCAGCGAGACCGAGCTGACGCCCCGCGCGCTGGCCGACCACCCCGCCATCCTGCCGGCCCACGGCACTTACACCCGGGAGATCCTCGAGCAGGCCATCGTCCCCGAGCTCGGCAGCCTGCGGGTCGGCATGAACACAAACTATCTCGAGACCATCAAGATGCTGGTGAGCGTCGGCCTCGGCTGGTCGGTGCTGCCGGACAGCATGCTCGGTGAAGAATTACTGGCCCTGGAGATCCCCGGCCTGACACTCAGTCGTCAGCTCGGCTATGTGCATCATCAGCAGCGCACCCTGTCCAACGCCGCGCGCGCCATGCTCGACCAACTGCATGCCACGACCCGCCCATGACGTCTTCTATCAAGGCTTGATTTTTTTCCGCCCGCCTCCATAGACGATCCAGCTTCATCATGAACACCGTGGCCCCGCAGTTTGGCCATTCAAAAATCATCAAGAACACAGGAGTCAGACATGGATATCATGAACAAAAAACAGATCGCAGCCCTTACCCTCGGCGGGCTGTTGGTCTTGGCCGGGAGCAGTGCCTTCGCCGCCGAGTCGCCCGACAAGCAGGCACAGGCGGCCGCCTCAGTGCAGAAAGAGGTATCGAAGGAGGGCCAGCAGGCCGTCAGTGATGCCGAGCGCGCCATCCTCGAGGAGGCCGTCTCTTCGTTGAAGAATCTCGACAAGGCCATGGCCAGCCTGCAGAAGGGCGACGTGACCAATACGGTCAAACAGCTCACCGATGCCATTGGTGATATCGAGGCGGTGATCGCCGTGCACCCCGACCTGGCCCTGGCACCGGTGGATGTCGAGACCATCGTCGTCGACATCACAGCCACCCTGAAGACCATCCGCAAGGCCGTGGACAAGGCCACCGACCTGCTCGAAGACGGCAAGGTACAGGATGCTCGACGAATCCTCTCCGGCCTGGCCAGCGAGATCGTCATTGAGACCACCAATATCCCCCTGGCCAGCTATCCCGGTTATTTGAAGCAAGCCGTGGCGCTGCTCGCCGAGGACAAGAAGGAAGCCGCTGCCGCGGTGCTGGAGGATGCCGTCAACACACTGGTCATCACCCGCGACATCATCCCCCTGCCGCTGATCCGTGCCGAGCACATGTTTGCCAAGGCCCAGAAACTGATGGAGACCGGCAACCGCAGCAAACAGCAGCAGACGGAGCTTCTCGACCTGCTCGGCAGCGCGCGTTATCAGCTCGAACTGGCCCAGGCCCTGGGTTATGGCGACAAGTCCGAGTACAAACCCATGTTCAAGGAGATCGAACACCTGGCAAAGCTGGCCAAGAAGGGTAAGAAGGAGATCAACGCCTTCGCCGAGATCAACCTCAAGATCGACCGCTTCCTGCGCAAGCATTTCGGCTACTAAAGACGGGCAACCAAACCCCTGACCGGCTCGGCGGCGCCATTTCGTCGGGCCGGTCAGGGACAATGATCGACCATCGACCTCCGTCGCTCTGCTTGGTAATGACATCGAAACCATCCAGAATGGCAAGGCGGAAAGAAAACCCATAGGAGACCACGATGGACAAACGTACACGCGACAACCTACTGCTGATCTTGGCAGTGATCCTGATGACCATCGGCATCATCTCGGCCCTCTACTACGGCGGCTGATCACGACGGCCGAGCTGGTTACCAACCGGGTCATCCCGAAGCACGACAGAAGTCCCCAAACGCCGCCC
>JANTGX010000217.1 GCA_024762755.1 Gammaproteobacteria bacterium | reverse complement strand
TGCGTTGAGGTGCTGACGGTGCGCCGGAACATTGACGTCAGAATTCGGTGATTTTCCCGCGCACGTCCGGTCGACCTTGCATGGATTCCTTTCTCCTGGGTGACTATCAGCAGCTACCTGGGCAGCATTGCCGAGATCACCGTTCCCAACGATCACGCCTATTACCCCGCAAGACAGTGCTTTGCGGGGTTATGCAGAGGTTCTCCTTGTCGGGCTGTTGTGGGCCGACACCGGCGTGTTACTGGATCAGGTGGGTTGTGAAGTCGCATGGATGGGCACCCTGTGCATGACAGTGGGCGTTTCTCTCGATTCGCCGGCATCGAGCTGCCCCGGAAACGCGATGGAAATCATCCCATCGAATACATATGCCCAATCTGCGGGATATACAGCATCATCGATGGACTGCGGGGCATGGGTTCAGACACCTCTTCCCGTCAGATTCCCCGGCGAAGCGTTTTGGGTATTCAGGGTGTGTAGCGGAATCCAGGGGCGGCCAAAGAGTGTCTACTTTGGGTTAAGCATCTTGTTGGATGTCGGAACGGGTGCGGCATGATGTGAAGATAATGGGACAGTGTTAACCCGCTCAGCCGTTCACTCCGCCTGAGGTGGTGAGCGCCGGCGACGCCACTGCGAGGCAGGGGCGGACTGCACGGCACCGTAGACGCCCGCCATGGCGAGGGCAATGAGTGGGTCGGTGATCTCCGGGGTATGGCCCATCAGGCGGGTCTGCGCCAGCTCGATGGCGAAGGTCAGGCCCACGGCGAGTGTGCCGGCGAAGCGCAGGCTGCCACCCTCCCGCTGGGCCAGCCAGACCAGGGAACCATAGATGTAGGCCTTGGCGAAGAGCATGCCCACGTTGTACAGGGTGAGCTGCTGCAGAAAGCCGTACATGGGCAGCCAATGGAATTCCGCTGGCACCGGGCGCAGCTGAAAGGGGGCCAGGCCCTGTACCAGCAGGGCCAGGATGAGCAGCATGGTCAGCAACGAGTCACTCGACCGTTGCCGCGCGAGCACTCCCACCCAGAGCAGGGTACCGAGCATGGCGCCGAGCACCGAGGGCAGGCTCACTACGTTGTTGACGATCGAGGCCTCGGCGAGAAAGAGACACGGCAGCAGCATGAGGTACAGGGCCAACCGGCCTCGCCCGGCCCACAATACCCACCAAAGACGTGCCGCCACGGCCCACAACACGGTCTGTACCAGGATGCGCGCCCAGTCCGACTGCGGATGGACGAGCAAGGGCTTGAGGCTCTGCTTGAACAACTGCCAGTCCAGCGATGGCACGAAGGGCGTGAGCCTCGCGGCCAGCCAGAGGCCGAACAGGGCCAGGGCGAAGGTGTCGGTGGTGGACAGGGGCAGACCACTCAGGCGCAGACGACGCGCCGAGCCGGCCAGCGCAGCACCGACCGCCACGCCGAGCAGATTCCAGCCCACGTCCTGCAGACTCGCATCGCGACTGGGGAGAAAGAGCTGCGCCAACTGCAGCCCCAGGGCAAGGGCGCCGCACCAAGCCAGCAGCCGTCCCCAACCCAATGTCGGCCAGGCAAGGCGGGCGGCCAAACCGAGGGGCAGAAACAGCACCACATTGCTCAGGGTGTCTCCGCGGTTGGTCATGTGCAGCAGGCTGTCGAACAGGGCGTGCCACTCGCCGCTCCCCGCGGCCTGGAAATCGAAGGGATAGAGCGATCCATAGACGATCACCAGGCAGAGGACCCAGACCAATCGCTGCAGCGCGTGACGTGACGTGGAAGGCAGGGGAGGCGGCATGTTGGCTCAGGTCGTTGTGGTGGACGATGCCTGAAGCATAGAGAAAGCCGCGCCGCCGGGGAATTGTCTGGGGCAAAGAAAAAGGCCAACCCGGTGGGGTTGGCCTTGTCTGTTTGGTGGAGGCGGCGGGAATCGAACCCGCGTCCGTGAGCCCTCCGCCCTCGGCTCTACATGCTTAGCCTGTCTTTGAGTTTGACTGCAGGCTACCCGACAGGCAGGGAAGACCTACAGCGAGTCCGGTAAGGTTTTAGCGAATCCGCCCCGGACGTGCTTCATCGCGATTCTGTGAGAGTCGACCCCTGGAATCCGGACGCACAGACACGGCTCCGGTCAGAGGGCACCCTACTGGGTTTTAAGCAGCGAGTGCGTAGTTGTCGTCGTTGGCAACTATGAAGTTTGCAGTTTGTTTAACGAGATGAACTGCACCTCGGCATGCACCTTAGGTTTTGTGACCCACGTCGAAGCCAGGTCGCCCCCAAAGTCAGTGAATAGACAGTCTACTGGATGGAATAGTTCCCGGCCAGGGTGAGCGGGTGTTCAACCGCGTTTGAGCAGGCGCTGTTTGTCTCGGTTCCATTCCCGGTCGCGTTCCGTGGCGCGCTTGTCGTGCATCTGTTTGCCCTTGGCGAGCCCGATCTCGAGCTTGGCGCGGCCGTGCTTCCAGTACATGGCGAGGGGGACGATGGTGTAACCCTTGCGCTCTACGGCGCCGATGAGCCGGCTCAGCTCTTCCCGATGCAGTAGCAGCTTGCGCGTGCGCGTGGGGTCGGGGTGTATGTGGGTGGAGGCGGTGGGTAGCGGGGTGATGAGGGCGCCGAGCAGAAAGGCCTCGCGGTTTTTGATGATCACGTGGCTGTCGGAGAGTTGTACCCGGCCGGCGCGCAGGCTTTTGACCTCCCAGCCCTCCAGGACGATGCCGGCCTCGAAGCGGTCCTCGATGAAGTAGTCGTGGCGGGCCTTCTTGTTCAGCGCGATGGTGCTACCGCTGTTGGTCTTTTTGTTCTTGGGTTTTTTGGCCATCGGGCAATTATATCCTGATTCGTGAGGCCACAGGCGGTACAGGTCGGGGAAAAGGGTTGTGTCGGCCCCTGCTGTGGGCGTGGCTAATCCGTATCTCTGTCGGGGCCTTGATTTCGCCCGAGGGCGCCTATATAGTTCTAAACAAGAATTGTTCTCATTACCATTAAGGTTGGTTATCCATGTCTCAGTCGCCTTTATCGTCCCAGATCAAACCCGCCCAATGCCCGGCCGGCAAAGGAGATGCCCAGTGTCTGGTGGCCTGTCGTCCCGGTCAGCGTTGCCGGCTGGTGGGAATCGAGGGTGGCCACCGGTTCGTCAACCGTCTGATGGGCATGGGGCTGCGGATCGGTGCCGAAGTGCGCGTGATGCAGCAGCGCGGGCAAGACATGGTGGTTGCCAGCGCGGGCAATCGCATCGCCCTCGGCGCGAGTATCGCCCGCCACCTTCAGGTCGAACGGCTGCAGTGAGTCCGTCGTCTTCCCTGTCATCGGAGTAGTTCATGGGTTGTTGTGAATCGGGTTCGGATACGGCATCACACGTTGCCGATGCGCCCCTTGCCGAGTCCACGTTGACACTGGCCCTGGCCGGCAACCCCAACTGCGGCAAGTCGGCCCTGTTCAATGCCCTCACGGGTATCCGTCAGAAGACGGGCAACTGGCCCGGCGTGACCGTGGATCGCAAGGAGGGGCGTTTCGACCTGGATGGGCAGACGGCCACCCTCATCGATCTTCCCGGCACCTATTCCCTCGACAGTACCTCGCCCGACGAGGAGGTCACCCGTCAGTATCTGCTCTCTGGCGAGGCCGATCTCATCATCAATGTGGTCGACGCCTCCAATCTGGAGCGCAATCTCTATTTCACCGTGCAGTTGCTGGAGATGGGCGTGCCCCTGGTGGTGGCGCTGAACATGATGGACGTGGCCCGCAAGCAGGGCATGGACATCGATATGGCGCGTCTCAGTGAGGAGCTGGGCTGCCCGGTGGTGGCTGTGGTGGCACCGCGAGGCGAGGGGTTGGATGATCTCAAGCAGGCCATTCGCCGCGTGCAGTCGGGTGAGGCGCCGGGTGGATTTCGCCTGGCCCATGACGAGGTGGTGGAGGAGGCGATCGCCGCGCTGCTGCCGGCTATCGAGGAACTGCCGGCAGCCCAGGTTGCCCGACACAATGCCCATTGGCTCGTGCTGAAGATGCTGGAGGGCGACCCGCAGGTACTCGCCATGGCCGACGAGGCGCTGCGCGCGCGTGCCGATGCCTTACGCCGGCAGATCGAGCAGCGGGTGGACGAGGAGATCGACATCTACTTGCCCGACAGTCGTTATGGCCACGCCCATGCCCTCACTCAGACCGTCCTGCGCCAGCGCGGGCGGTTGGGCAAGACCCTCTCCGATCGCATCGACAGTGTGATCTTGCACCGATGGTTGGGTGTACCGGTCTTTTTATTGGTGATGTACGTGATGTTCATGTTCACCATCAACTTTGGTGGTGCCTTCATCGATTTTTTCGATGGCGTGGGCAATGCCCTGTTCGTCGATGGCTTCAAGTCGCTCATCGGCGGCTGGATGCCGTCGTTCCTCACCGTCATGTTGGCCGATGGCATCGGCGGTGGGCTCACCATCGTCGCCACCTTCATTCCCATCATCGCCGCG
>JANTGX010000216.1 GCA_024762755.1 Gammaproteobacteria bacterium | reverse complement strand
ATTATTACCCTTCACGCTATCGCACCATCCTGGCGCGGCGGGACCTGCTCGGCGCAGCCGACGAGAAACTGGCCCTCGCCATCTTCAACGAGGGGCTGACACAATATGAGCAAACACTGAAATCCATCGCAGAGCCCCGGCAAGCCGGCATACTCGATCTTGCCTATGAATATCGCCGCTATGCCGGCATCGCCAGCAGCCAGTCACTGGACCCAAAACTCGGTGAAGACGAGCGCCAGCTGTTGTTGGCACGCAGCCGCTTGGGTATTCCCAGCGAACCGCCGCCCATCCCCACACCGGATACGCCACCGGATCTCGGACACCCCGCTTCACGCATAGGTCTTGGATACGGTGCTGCCGGTGACGAGCACTTCTTACAAATCGACTGGCGCGCCGTCTATCACGACTGGCTGGACCCCGTGCCTGGGCATTCCACCAGTTATGCCCTTGCCTTCGGCTCTGTCGCCGCCCGTTACTACGCGGACGGCAATCGACGTCGTCTACGTCTGCAGAAGCTACACCTGATCCGTATCGACAACATGGAACCCTGGGATACCTTTTTCCGCCGCATCTCCTGGCGTGTGGTCACCGGCGCCGAGGCCCTCACCATAGGTGACGACGACAAACTGGCCTATGTCTTGCGTGGAGGACCCGGTTTCAGCTACTCCTCCGGCAACAAACGGCACTTGGTCTACGGCCTGGTGGAGGCCGAGATCGCTGCCGCCGAGGCCTATGACAATGATCTCCGTCTGGCCGCCGGCCCATCCATTGGACTGCTGTCGACCATAGGGCCCCACTGGCGTCTACGGCTTTCGGCCAGTTATCTGGCCGATCTCGCCGAGGACACACAGGACTCGGCTCGGCTCCAGGCGGGGCTCTCATGGAATGCCCGCCAGGGGCCATCGCTGCGTCTCACGGGGGGACGTCTCCGCCAACTGGATGGCTGGCATAACGAGGCACTGCTCTCAATCAAGGTCTATTTCTAGCTATGCACCTGGGCTGGAACAATGGACTTCTGCGGAGGCTGCACCAGCGAGGGCATCGGCTTCTACTGTGTCTACTTCCTCTGCTTCTTGGCGGATGCAGCCAGCTGCTCTTCGTCCCCATGCAGGAACTGGTTCGCACTCCCGACGAATTGGGCATCGACTTCGAGAACGTCACCATCGAAAGCAGCGACGGAGTCCTCCTGTATGCCTGGTTTTTGCCCGCGGAAGGGAGTTCTCGTGGCTCGCTTTTGTTTTTGCATGGCAATGCCGAGAACATCAGCACTCATATCGGTAGTGTCTATTGGCTGCCTTCACGGGGTTACGACGTGCTGCTCGTCGACTACCGAGGCTATGGCCTGTCCACCGGCCAGCCCTCTTTGCATGGGGCCGTGGATGACAGCCAGGCAGCACTTCGATGGCTGCTGAATAACCCGAACATCGATCCGAATAGGGTGGCGGTATTGGGGCAGAGCCTGGGTGCCGACCTGGCTGTCACCGCCGTCGACCTCGGCGGCCTCGCGCCGCGCCTGCGCGCCCTCATCCTCGACAGCGCCTTCAGCGACTACCGCCTCATCGTGAGGGAAAAGCTGGCTAGCTTCTGGCTAACCTGGCCACTGCAATACCCTCTCTCCTGGCTCATTTCCGACGACTTTTCACCCAGCGAATCCATCGCCCGCATCAGTCCAACGCCGGTCCTCATCATCCATGGCGAGGCCGACCGCGTGGTTCCCGTGCACCATGCCCATCGTCTGTATGCACAGGCCCACGAGCCCAAGGCCCTTTGGATCATTCCCGACACTGGACACATCGGCGCACTATACAGACCCGAGGTGCGCGAGCGCCTGGTGGAATATCTGCAGCAGGTAATGCCACCCGATGCGGCTGTGGAGGACGATATTTCACCGCCCAGAGACGGCTCACCGCCGGTCGAGTAGGTACACCGATGAAAGCAGCTAGGGATACGAACGTGAGTGGGTGAACCGGCCGACCAAGCGACCCCGCGCGCCGAGGCGCGGACTCGATGTGGACGGCTTAGGAGTCGGGCTTACCCCAGCCGCCACCGCCAGGCGTGTGCAGGCTGAGGCGGTCACCCGCGGCCAGGTGGAGGGCCACCTTGGAGGCGACAGGCCGTCCGTTGACCAGGTTGCGGCCCGGTGCACCATCGACACCGCCCTGCAGGCCCCAGGGGGCGTGGCGCCGACGCTCGGTGAGCAGGGTGACGCGAGCGGGGGCGAGGAATTCGATTTCGCGGATCAGGCCCTCGCCGCCGGGGTGGAGACCGCGCCCGCCGCTGCCTTCGCGCAAGGCATAGCGCCGCACACGCAGGGGATAGTTGGCCTCGAGTACCTCAATGGGCGTGTTGAGGGTGTTGGTCATGTGGGTCTGCACCGCGGATTGGCCTGGGCCGAGCGGGCCGCCACCCATGCCGCCGCCGAGGGTCTCGTAGTAGTCCCAGTCCTGTTCGCCACCGCGCGCGCCCATGGCCAGGTTGTTCATGCTGCCGTGGCTGGCGGCCGGGATGCGTTCCGGCAGGGCCTGGGCCAGGGCCCCCATCACCACGTCGACCACCCGCGAACTGGTCTCCACGTTGCCGGCGGCCACCGCGGCGGGTCGCCGGGCATTGAGCAGGCAACCCTCCGGCGCCCGGATCGTGATGCTGCGGAAGCTGCCAGCGGCGGCGGGCGTCTGCGCCGGCATGAGGCAACGGAAGACGTAATAGACACCCGCCGCGGCCACCGACAGGGGACAGTTGATATTACCCGCCGTCTGCGCCGCGGTGCCGCTGAAGTCTACGTCGATGTGGTGCCCGCGCACGCGCAGCGTCACCACGATGGGCAGGTCCTGGTTGCCACAGCCGTCGTCGTCCATGAGGTCGCGGAAGTGGTACTCGCCATCGGGGATCGCCGCCAGGGCATCGCCGGCCAGGCGCTCGGCATAGTCGTTGAGGTGACGCAGGGCCTCGCGGTAGTGCCCGGCCTCGCTAGCCGCCGTGGAGGACCCGGCACCAAGGCCCTCCACCACGGCCTGCAGGCGGGCCAGACCGGTGCGATTGGCACTGATCTGTGCGGCGACATCGCCCCCGGCCTGCTCGGCATTGGCCGTGGCACCGGTGATCTGCGCCAGCAGGGCCGTGTCGACTTCGCCGCGGCGCAGCAGATACGACGGTGGAATGATCAGGCCCTCCTCCTGCAGGTGTCGGGAGATGGGCATGGAGCCGGGACTCTCGGCACCGATATCGGCGTGGTGCGCCCGGTTGGCGACGAAGCCCAGGCACTCGCCGGCCACGAACAAGGGGGCGATGAGGGTCACGTCCGGCAGGTGGGTACCGCCGAGATAGGGATCGTTGAGAATGACCATGTCGCCCGCCGCCCAGTCCACACGGCTGACGATACCGCGCATGGCATAGGCCATGGAGCCGAGGTGCACGGGGATGTGCGCGGCCTGTGCGCAGAGCTCGCCGGCCTCGTCGAAGACCGCACAGGAATAGTCCAGGCGATCCTTGATGTTGGGCGAAAAGGCGGTGCGCGCGAGCACCGCGCCCATTTCCTCGCACACCGCCTCGATTCGGCTGGCGAAGAGACTCAGTTCGATGGCATCCATGGACGCAGTGTAACGCAGCCCCAGAGGCCGACTCATCCTCCGCGGCAGGCCTTACCAGAGAGTTTTACTTTGTTATAGCCGGCATTGCCGTTAGAATGTGTCCAAACTGCTCGCCGGCATCCTTGCATGCGCGGGCCCGGCCTGGACGGCAGTGGTGGCGGGGGCTATTGTTTCAGCCCTGTCGAATTCCCACGCTATCGACACCCTTTTCATCAATCACCCACAGGAGAAATACCATGGCACATACCCTCCCCGACCTGCCCTACGCCCAGGACGCCCTGGAGCCGCACATTTCCAGCGAGACCCTGCACTACCACCACGACAAACATCACCAGACCTACGTCACCAACCTGAACAAGCTCATCGAAGGCACCGAGTTCGCCGACGCCAGCCTGGAAGAGATCATCAAGAAGGCCAGCGGCGGCATCTTCAACAACGGCGCCCAGGTGTGGAACCACACCTTCTACTGGAACTGCATGGCCCCCAATGCCGGCGGCGCCCCCAGTGGTGACCTGGCCGCGGCCATCGACAGCACCTTCGGCTCCTTCGATGCCTTCAAGGAGAAGTTCACCACCATGGGTGCCACCAACTTCGGCTCCGGCTGGACCTGGCTGGTGAAGAATGCCGACGGCTCCATCGAGATCGTCAACACCAGCAACGCTGGCAACCCCTTGACCAACGATCAGACCCCGCTGCTGACCTGCGACGTCTGGGAGCACGCCTACTACATCGATTACCGCAACCTGCGTCCCAAGTACATCGAGAGCTTCTGGAATCTGGTCAACTGGGACTTCGTGGCGAAGAACTTCGCCGCCTAAAAACCCGTTCGATCGACCGATAAAAAGGGGCCACTG
>JANTGX010000215.1 GCA_024762755.1 Gammaproteobacteria bacterium | reverse complement strand
GGGATCCTCGACATGGGGGCCGAACCAAGGCCAACAGACGGGGATGCCGCCGCGCACCGCCTGCCCGGGGCCGAAACGGGCCAGCGGCGAACACCAGATCACCGGTGCCTCGCCGCTCGGCGTCCAGTCCAGCACATGCGCCCCTTGCAGGGCGATGCGCGCGCTGGCCTCCGGTCGCGTCACCACCATCTGCGGCAGGCCGCCGGGGCCGGCCTCGAAGGCCAGTTCCCCTGGCAGGCCGAAACGGGCCTGAAGTTTTTCGATTCGCTGAGTCATATGCGCATCTCCACTGCTGCATCATGGTCTGAAGATGGCCCTATGCTGACAGGGCGTGGCATTCGCGCCAAGAAGGATTATCCTCTTCGGCAAACCCGCGGAGCTGTGGCGCGGGCTCGTTACCGATCTCCGGCAACGAGAACAATCTCGAGCACATGACCCATGCGGCGTACCTTCGATCAACCCATCCGCCTCGTCCTCTCTCTCAGCCTGCTGCTCGCCACGGCCACTACCCAGGCCGCGGCCCTGGGTCAGCCCGTGCGGCAGTCCATGTTCGGTTACGGGCTGGGGGCCACCTCGCTCAGCGTGGACGACCCGGACGGAGTGACGGACGAGACGTGGGCATTCGTGCCCCTCTCCCTGATCTACACCGCCCGCCTGGCCAGTGGCATCCGCTACTGGAGTGAGTTGGACTACCTGCAGACCCAACTGGACGCCTCCACCACACACATCGGCCAGGACGTCAGGCAGCTCGGTCTGCGCCTGTCCCTGCAAAAGAGCCTGCCCATCAGTCCGGGCTGGATCACCTGGTTCGGCATGGGTCTCGGTGTCCGACACGACACCTACACCGCCCGCCACACCATCGACAACGAAGGCTTCCTTCGCGCGCGCTTCGCGGATCGCCGAGAGACACGCGCCGAGGCGGTGCTAAACTTCATGAGCGAATGGTCTCTGGGCCGCGACTGGCGTTTTGGGCTCAAACTGGAACAGGCCCTCGCCACGAGCAGCCAGGCACAGACCCGCGGCCTGCTGAACCTGCTCTACCGTTACCGAAACGATTCACGCCGCTGAACCCGCATCACACCATAGACCGCACCCTCGATCACCACCCACCGAGAACACCATGCCCGCATTCAAGGTCATCCCACTACTGGTTATGTCGCTACTCCTCGGCGCCTGCGGCCCCAACCCCGAGAGCGACCTGCCACCGCCACGGCCCTTCGGACAGATTGCCGGCAAGGCCGTGGCCGGGCCCATCGCCGGCGCGCAGGTGGTGGTCTACGGGCTGGCCGACGGGGCCAGGCTGGCCAGCGGCCAGACCGACCTGGACGGTGGTTTCGACATCCCCATCCAGGCCCCAAACCAGCCGGTGCTGCTGGAACTCAGCGGTGGACAGTACCGGGAGGAGGCCAACGACGAACCCGTGGACCTGGCCGAGGGCCAAGTGCTGCGCGCCGTGGGCCAATACATCTCGGGCCAGCGGCTGGACGTCATGCTCACCCCCATGAGCCACATGGCCTCCGCCCTCGCCGAATACAAGATCGACCATGGGATGTCGCCCGCACAGGGCATCAGCGAGGCGCATGACGCCGTCGACGGCTTCTTCGGCCTGGACGTACTGACCACCCGGCCCGCCGACGTCACCACGCCGCCAGACCAACCCCCCAGCCAACCATCCAGCGAGGAACCCAGCGCAGAGGCGCTCTACGGTCTCTACCTCGCCGGACTCTCTCACTGGAGCCAGTGGTATGGCCGGGGTGATGCCAAGCAGTGGAACTCCCTCACCTTCGCCCAGATCGTCTACCGGGATCTCGTCACCGATGGCCTGCTCGATGGCCTTGGCGAAAACCCCGATGACTCGACGCCGGTCCCCCTCGGCTACAACAGCCTGCCGCTGGACGCCGACGCCTATCGCCTGGCCTTTTCCCTGCACATGCTGGCCTTTGGCCAAAGGGTGGATCGGGATAACCCGCCCCTTTTGGATATCGCACAGACAATGACGGAACAGAGAGCACTGGTACCCGAAGAGAGTCAAACGGTTGCCTTGGATGGGCAGGGACCCGTATTAAACCTCTGGCAGATTGCGGACGACGAGTCACTACGTGAATTGAACGAATTCGCCAACAAACCGCATAGTGGATCCCTCATCTTACAGATAGACGTGGGTGGCATCTTGGGGGCCAAGAAGCTGGAAGTATCCATCGTCGGCCCAGACGGCCAGGAAATAGACAGGTCCCCCGCCGACAAACCACTCGACCCCCTCCATCAGAACCTCGTCATCGTCGACACCAACGACTACAAAGATGGCCAATATACCTTCACCATCCGTGCTGAAGACCTCCTGGGCACCATCTCCAGCGAGCAGTTTCAAATCAGCTTCGACAATACCGCCCCCACCGTCACCATCACCTCACCCATCGCGACCAACCAGGCCAGTACCACCTTGAGCGGTCACTTCGATGACAACATCGCCGGCGTCGCCAGCATCACCGTCGACGGGCAACCGGCCACATTGTTCAACGATGGCACCTGGCAGATCGAGGTCGCACTCGCGCCGGGGCCGAATTCGTTCCCCATCACGGTGACCGATCTGGTGGGCAACCAAAGCGAAGACCTCGTTGCCGAGGTCTATCTCGACGACCGGCCGCCGAGCATCGACAGCACCGGCCATCACGGCCAGGCGCATCTCTCCAACGGCGACGGCACCGCCACCCCCATGGCCCTGCAGGACAGCAACGGCCTCCTCTATTTCGAGAGCGACCGCCTCGACCTCGCCGGCACCCTCATCGAACGCAATGCCCTGGCAGCCGCCGACATCCCCTATTTCGGTTTCGTGGTGAGCGACACCCTCGCCGACGGCGTGCCCACCCCGGCCGAAGAACTCACCGTGCGCATGCAGTATCGGCACAACGACCAGGTATTGGGCGACTGGCGTCCGCTGACCCCTGTGGCCGGTGAATATCTCGTCCCCCTCGCCAGCGAGACCCTGGTCAGCGACTGGCACCGGACCAAGCCTGCGGACCAGCACGTGATCGTCGTCGAGGTCAGCGACCCGGCCGGCAACCGAAGCACTGCCCAGTTCGATTTCTACGCCGACATCTACGTGCCGGCCCTCGACATCGCCAACGACAACGGCGACCCCAGCAACCACATCGACGAGCTGGGGCAGGATCTCTTCACCAACACCCCCTTCGCCCAACGTGCCAGCCTCAACGGCCAGACCTTTGCCAGCACGGGCTACACCTTCCGCAACACCACCGGCAAGGCGTTCTATCTCTCCCTAGGTGATAGCGCTAGCCACACCACCGGGCAGGTGGTGGAAAAACTGTTGCGCGAACATCGGGTGCACAAGAAGATCACCACCGAGTGGCGAATCGGCCTGATGACGCCGACGGACAATTGCCCGACCTTCGACCCCATCAATGGAGCGTGGCAATACCCGACGACCGTGTGGAACTGGAACGGGAGTGGCTGGGTGGAAGAAAAGGTACCTGCCCCGACCTACGGCGCGGAAGAATCCATCCAGCAGGATTCCCTGCCCCTCGATCCAGTGCCATCGGCTTGGATCGACACACCAGATTTCGACAACGAACTCCAGTTGGGGAGCCTGAACACACCCCCTTCCTTGCTGACCTATCTTTACGACTACACCCTGGACTGGACGACTCCTCTCATGACAGCCGCCTCCGTATCCGCCTGGACCTACAAGCCAGACGTCAGCAAGACGGATACACAGACTTGCCCGAACGTTCGTTATTTCCAACAACGCGAAACCTACGCCTATGAATCCGTCGCCGGCTATCCCAAGGGCGTGATCACCACGGAGACCATCGCCGGCACGCCCACCTTCACCACCACCGGCTTCACCGTCACCGATTTGGACACGGGCGCGGAGATCCCTGCCACCGGCGGCTGGTACCGCATCCCGGCCGGGCACACGGTGACCATCCAGAAACAGGTCGCCACGCCCAGCCTGACCCTCTACGACGACGACATCAGCGATCCATCCAACGCCGATTACACGCAGCCCAAGCGCCTCGACAAGAGCCTCAGCTGGCACGTCGACCAAGGTCTCGACATCACCCTGGTGCACGACGCCGGCGAGGCCAACATCGCCGACATGCCCTCGCGCGGCGTGCACGTGGGCAAGGGGACGACGGTCTATAGCCTGACGCGCAACTGACGCACCAGGGGACCACTGCGCGCGGCCCGGGCCGGTCCTGGTATGATGCCGCTCCCCCGCCGTCCGCCCGGAACACCCATGCCCGAATTCCAGCAACTCCCCCTCGCCCCTGCCCTGTTGCAGGGCCTCGAACATCTCGGCTACAGCGAGATGACACCCATCCAGGCCGCCGCCCTGCCAGCCATCCTCGACGGCCGGGACCTGATCGCCCGCGCACCCACCGGCAGTGGCAAGACCGCTGCCTTCGGTCTCGGCCTGCTACAGCGGCT
>JANTGX010000214.1 GCA_024762755.1 Gammaproteobacteria bacterium | reverse complement strand
CCCTGCCTTTACAGCGACTCGTAACGTACAGGACATGACAGTTGGTGCAAATGGTGAGATCACCATCACTTACCCGGCTACAGCCGGTAATGGCACGTTGGTTTTGGCTCCAAGAGATGGTGCTAATCCCTTGGTAGCTGGCACGCTCCCAACCAACCCAGTTAGCTGGAATTGTAACTCGGCTGCTTCGACCTTGGCCGGTACTGCTGGCACTCTCTTGGGCAAATACGCCCCGGCTGAATGTCGTCAGTAAAATACTCTTGGTAATTACTTAGATTAAAGAAGCCTCCCAAATGGGAGGCTTCTTTTTGTTCGGGTCCCTTAACTTCCCCGCAGTAGACAAAGCCCCATCCTGAACCTCCCACCCTCAGTTTGAGTCCACCAGTAGAATTCAGGTCAACTTTCATCATCTCTAAACAATCCGTCAACAGTGACGTTATTCTATGTAATCGATACTACAGAGATTGTTTCATCCAGTGACGCACATCACGCACAAAAAACTAAAATGTGCCGCCAACAAGGATACTCAACACCTTTTTTCCTCTGCAGCGGTTAGTCTGAGAATGGTGCGCAATTTCCTAAATTGACACGCCGCCCTTATCGCCACAAGATAAGCCGCTGTTATTCATACGCAAAACTAGAACTTGCCGGCACCCTGGCAAGCTCAACGAGACGAAGACGACGACCATGGCAACTGTAGGTTCTCAAGTCATCTTGAGCGGTTTGACGCGGAAATTGGTCAGAGACGGCCACCTGGACGAGGCGACGGCGGAGAAGGCCCAGGTCGCGGCCGAGAAGAAGAAGACGCCCCTGGTGAGTTACCTGGTGGAGCAGAAGATCGTCGACGGCAATGTCATCGCCGCCGCCGGGGCCGAGGAGTTCGGTATTCCCCTGCTGGACATCGAGGCCATGGATCTCGACGCCGAGGTGACCAAACTGGTCGATGAGAAGTTGGTGCGCCAGCACCACGCCCTGCCCTTGTTCAAGCGCGGCAATCGGTTGTTCGTCGCCGTCTCCGACCCCACCAACCTGCAGGCCCTGGACGAGATCAAGTTCCACGTCGGTGCCAACACCGAGGCCATTCTGGTCGAGGAAGGCAAGCTCAACAAGACTATCGAACAGGCCATGGCGGCCAACGACACGAGCATGGCCGAGCTCACCGGCAATGCCGACCTCGATGACCTCGACATCGGCGGCATGGACGAAGAGGTCGATGACGATACCAGCGTGGATGCCGACGATGCCCCGGTGGTGCGCTTCGTCAACAAGGTACTGCTGGACGCCATCAATACCGGCGCCTCCGATATCCACTTTGAGCCCTATGAAAAGACCTACCGGGTGCGCTATCGCCGCGACGGCATCCTGAAGGAGATCGCCACTCCGCCGGTGGCCCTCAACCGCCGTATCTCGGCGCGCCTGAAGGTGCTCTCGCGGCTGGACATCTCCGAGCGCCGCATCCCCCAGGATGGTCGCATGAAGATGAAGCTGTCGAAGAATCGCGCCATCGATTTCCGTGTGAACACCTGCCCCACCCTGTTCGGCGAGAAGATCGTGCTGCGTATCCTCGACCCCTCCAGCGCCCAGCTCGGTATCGATGCCCTGGGCTACGAGGAAGACCAGAAGGCCTTGTACATGGAGGCCCTGGCCCAGCCGCAGGGCATGATCCTGGTCACCGGCCCGACGGGTAGTGGTAAGACCGTCTCGCTGTATACCGGCCTGAATATCCTCAACACCGAGGACCGCAACATCTCCACCGCGGAGGACCCGGCCGAAATCAACCTGCCCGGCGTCAATCAGGTCAACGTGGACAACAAGGTGGGGCTGACCTTCGCCTCGGCCCTGAAGGCCTTTCTGCGTCAGGACCCGGACATCATCATGGTGGGTGAGATTCGAGATCTGGAGACTGCCGAGATCGCCATCAAGGCGGCGCAGACCGGCCACTTGGTGCTCTCCACCCTGCATACCAACGATGCCCCGCAGACCCTTAGCCGTATGCTCAACATGGGTGTGGCGCCCTTCAACATCGCCTCTTCCGTGTCCCTCATCATCGCCCAGCGCCTGGCCCGCCGGCTATGCAACAATTGCAAGAAGCCCGTCGATATCCCGCGCGAGACCCTGCTCGAAGAGGGCTTTCTCGAAGACGAGGTGGACGGCCTGAAGATCTATCGACCGGAGGGCTGCGACCAGTGCGACGGCGGCTACAAGGGGCGCGTGGGCATCTATCAGGTCATGCCCCTCTCCGACGAGATGCAGCGCATCATCATGGAAAACGGCAACTCCATGCAGATCGCCGATCAGGCCGCCAAAGAGGGGATCAACGACCTGCGCCGCTCGGGCCTGATCAAGGTCAAGAACGGCCTCACCAGTCTGGAAGAAGTCAACCGCGTCACCAAGGAATAACGCATGGCGAAGAACTCGACAGCCCCGGAGATATACGTCTGGGAAGGCATGAACAAACAAGGCAAGCGCGCCAAGGGCGAGCAGGTGGGTGCCAGTATGGCACTGGTGAAGGCCGACCTGCGCCGGCAGGGGATCACCCCGCTGAAGGTGAAGAAGAAGCCCAAGTCCCTGTTCGGTGCGCGCAAGAAGAAGATCACCTCCGGCGACATCTCCGTCTTCAGCCGCCAGCTGGCCACCATGATGGCCGCCGGCGTCCCCCTGGTACAGGCCTTCGAGATCGTCGGCCGCGGGCACGAGAATCCGGCCATGCAGGACCTCATCATGGCCATCAAGGCCGATGTGGAGGGCGGCTCGTCCCTCGCCGAGGCCCTGGCCAAGCACCCCCTCTATTTCGACGAACTCTACTGCAGCCTGGTGCATGCCGGTGAGCAGGCCGGTATCCTCGAGACCCTGCTGGACAAGATCGCCACCTACAAAGAGAAGGTCGAGGCCATCAAGAGCAAGATCAAGAAGGCCCTGTTCTATCCCATCGCCATCATCGTGGTCGCCTTCATCATCACCGCCATCCTGTTGATCTTCGTCATTCCACAGTTCGAGGACATGTTCGCCAGCTTTGGCGCCGACCTGCCGGCCCTGACCAAGATGGTCATCGCCATGTCGAAGATTTTCCAGGAATGGTGGTGGGCCATCTTCGGCGGCCTGGGCCTGGCCATCTATGGGCTGGTGCAGCTGAAGCGGCGCTCGATGAAGTTCAACCACGCCATGGATGCCTTGATCCTCAAGCTGCCCATCATCGGCGACATCATCACCAAGGCCACCATCGCGCGCTTTGCGCGGACCCTCTCCACCATGTTCGCCGCCGGCATGCCGCTGGTGGAGGCCATGGAGACGGTGGCCAATGCCAGCGGCAACTACGTCTATACCCAGGCCATCCTCGGCATGCGCGATGAAGTGGCCACCGGCCAGCAGATCAACGTCAGCATGAAGGAGACCGGCCTGTTCCCCAACATGGTGGTGCAAATGCTGGCCATCGGCGAAGAGACCGGTTCCGTGGATTCCATGCTGGCCAAGGTGGCCGATTTCTACGAGGAAGAGGTGGACGCCATGGTGGACGGCCTGTCCAGCCTGCTGGAGCCCGTCATCATGGCCGTCCTCGGTATTCTCATCGGTGGCCTGGTGGTGGCCATGTACCTACCCATCTTCAAGATGGGCGAGGCCGTCTAGGGCCCGTGGCGCTGGTCGATCTGCTCGCCGGCAGCCCCGCCTGGCTGCTCGGCGTCAGCGGCCTGCTCGGTCTGCTGGTGGGCAGCTTCCTCAACGTGGTGATCCATCGTCTGCCGTTGATGATGCAGCACCAATGGCGACAGCAGTGCCTCGCCTTCCTCGAACAGACCGACGAGGCCACGGGCCGGGAAGCGGCCCTCAGCCTCTCGCGCCCGCGCTCCCGCTGCCCCCACTGTGGCCACGCCATCTCGGCCCTGGAGAACATCCCCGTGGCCAGCTATCTATGGCTGCGAGGCAAGTGCGCCGGCTGCGGCGCGGCCATCTCGCCCCGCTACCCGCTGGTGGAGATCGCCACCGCCCTGCTCTCCATGGCCGTGGTCTGGCACTTCGGTTTCTCCTGGCAGAGCGCCGGTGGCCTGCTACTCACCTGGGCCCTCATCGCCCTGACCCTGATCGACGTGGACCACCAGTTGCTGCCGGACGACATCACCCTGCCCCTGCTGTGGGCCGGGCTCGGCATCAACCTGTTCGCCGTCTTCGCTCCCCTCGCCGACGCCGTCATCGGCGCCATGGCCGGCTATCTCAGCCTGTGGGCCATCTACTGGCTGTTCAAGCTCACCACCGGCAAGGAGGGTATGGGCTATGGCGACTTCAAGCTGCTCGCCGCCCTCGGCGCCTGGCTGGGTTGGCAGGCCCTGCCCCTGGTGATCCTGCTCTCCTCCGCCGTGGGTGCGGTGATCGGCCTCGGCCTGATCCTGCTGCGCGGCCGCGACCGCCAGATCCCCATCCCCTTCGGCCCCTATCTGGCCATCGCCGGCTGGATCGCCTTCCTCTGGGGGCGCGACCTCACCGACGCCTACCTGCGCTTTGCCAATATCGGCTGAGGAGGTGGGGTGA
>JANTGX010000213.1 GCA_024762755.1 Gammaproteobacteria bacterium | reverse complement strand
TCCGCCGCCCGCACCTGATCGGCCGCCGCGCTGGCCTCGCTCTCGCGGCTGTCCGCCGCTTCCTGCGTCACCTGCTTCTGCGCCACCAGTTCCAGATAACGCCGCGCCTCTTTCTGCGCCAACCGCGCGTGCTCGCGGGCCTCGTCGAGACGCGCCTGCGCCGCCTCCACCAGGTGTTCGGTCTTCTCCACCGTCAGGCCGGCGCTCTTCAGTCGCGCCGGCAGGTCCACCGGGTCCATCTCGCCCAACAGCTGACCGGCGGTGACCGCATCACCGTGATCCACGGCGAGGCGCATCAGGCGCCCGGCGCGGGTGGGGCCGATGACATAACTACGCCGCGCCTGCAGGGTACCGATGCCGAACACGGCGGGCTGCAGGTCACCCTTTTGCAGTTGGGTCGCCGTGACCTGCAACGGCGCCAGTGGCCCCTTGAGCAGGATCAGGGCGAGGACACCGGCGAGGACGACGAGTATGGCCAGGCCGTATAGCAGGCGACGGGTTCGGTTTTTCATGGCGGGGCTTCCTTGTTGGAACGCGAATGGATCACGAGTCTTCCGGGTGGATCTTCCGTGTCTCGTGGGTGCGGCCCCTCAGGCCGCGAAAGCCGTGCCAGATAAAGCTTCGCGGCCCAAGGGTCCGCTCCCACAAACCTTTCGCAGGCCGTCAGGGCAGGTCCGCCGTGGCGCAGGCCGAGCCGCTGGCCTCCATCTGCAGGGTGGGGTGGTGGATGCCGAAACGCTCATCTAGCATCCGCTCGATGGCCTCGCGCAGGGCGGTGACCTCGCTAAGTAGGCGGTCCTCCACCTGCACGTGCGCCTCGAAATGGATGTCGTGCTCGGCCACCTCCCACAGGTGCATGTGGTGCACACCGGTGACGCCGGGCATGGCCAGCAGGGCGGCGCGCACCTCGTCCAGGCTCACCCCGGGCGGCGCGGCGAGCATGAACACGCCCAGCGCGCGCCACAGGATATGCAGGCTCTCCTTGAGCACGTAGACACCGATGAGCACGGTGAGCAGCGGGTCGATCCAGGTGATGCCGTAGAAGGTGATGGCCAGACCGCCGAGAATCACGCCGATGCTGGAGATGGCGTCGGAGAATAGGTGCAGGTAGGCGGCGCGCAGGTTCATGTTGGTCTTCGAGCCGCGGTGCAGCAGCCAGGTGCCGAGCACGTTGGCGGCCAGGCCGATGCCGGCGACGGTGGTCATCACCATGCCGGCGATGGGCTGCGGATCCTGGAATCGCTGCCAGGCCTCGACGAACAGATAGACGCTGATGGCCACCAGGGCGCCGGCGTTGACCACCGCCGCCAGCACCTCGGCGCGTTTGAGACCGAAGGTATGACTGGCGGTGCGCGGGCGCGCGTTGAGGCGCATGGCGATCCAGGCGATGATCACGGCCACCGCGTCGCTGAAGTTGTGCAGGGCGTCCGAGAGCAGCGACAGGCTGCCGGAGACGAGCCCGCCGATCACCTCGGCGACGGTGATCAGCAGGTTGAGGCCCACCACGATGGCCAGACGGCCGCCGCTCTCGGGCATCTCGTGATGGTGCTCGTGGCCCACGGTCTCAGCTCTCGGTCTGCTCGCCTGTGCCCGCCGGCAGCGGCACGGAGAGCACTTCGCAGCGGGCGGTATTGAGCACGGCATGGGTGGTGGAACCGAGCAGGCGCGCCAGACCCCGGCGGCCGTGGCTGCCCATCACCACCAGATCGACCCGTTGCGCCTCGACATAACTGAGAATGGCGCCCCTCGGTGTGCCCAGGGTGACCTCGACCTTGACCTCGGGCAGATCCAGCTCGGCGGCCAGCTTCTCCAGCCGCTCGCGTGCCGCATCCATGCGCAGCTGGGTCAGCTCGATGTCGGAGTAGGCGATGGGATAACCGAAGCCGCCCTCCAGTGGATCGTAGAGTTCGTCATAGGCGATCACCTCCTCCACCGCATGCAACAGGGTGAGACCGGCCTGGTAACGGCGGGCGACATCCACCGCGCGCTGCAGCGCGCGCTCGGCGTGGGGCGAGAAGTCCGTGGGCGCGAGGACACTGCGCCAAGTGGGGAGCGGCGCCGACTCGGCCTCGGTGTCCGCCTCGCGGAAGGGTTCGCGCAACCAGTCCCAGGCTTCGCTCAACTGATCGCGATCGAAATAGCGCACCTCGGCCTCGGTGAACGGCTTGGCGAGCACCGCCAACCAGCGCTCCCAGCGCTTTTCGCCGACGATGGCGATGCGCACGAAGTTCTTCGCGAAGCGTTCGGCGAAACGATAGTCGTCCACCGCCGCGGCCAGGTCCCAGCCATGGAAGTTCTCCAACTCCAGCAGCAGCGAGACACGGCCGGTCTCCTCGATGATGGGTTCCAGCTTGGGCAAGAACGCCTGGTAGTCGTCGTGGGTGAGTCGGCCGACGGCCTTGAAGGCGATGACGTGGTCGTCGTAGACGGGAATTTCCTGAAACATGGTTGGGTTCCTGTGTTGAGGATGTGAAGGGCCAGGGCCCGCCGGCGTCTAGGGCCGGGCGTGCCAGCGATACAGCAGCAGGCCACCGAAGAGCATACCGCCCAAATGGGCAAAATGGGCCACCCCGGCCTCGCTGCCGGTGACACCGAGCCAGAGTTCGAGGACGCCATAGAGCAGCACGAACCATTTGGCCTTGAGGATCACGGGGGGAAAGACCAGCAACAGGCGCTCATTGGGAAAGGTGAGGCCGAAGGCCAGCAACAGGCCAAACACCCCGCCCGAGGCGCCGATGGTGGGATAGGCCCCGCCACTGAGGCTGGCGACCAACAGCTGGGTGACGCCGGCGCCGACGACGCAGGTGAAGTAGTACAGGGTGAATCGCCGCGCTCCCCATACCTGCTCCATGCGCGAGCCGAACAGCCAAAGGGCATACATATTGAACAACAGGTGCATCAGGCCGCCGTGGAGGAAGGCATAGCTGACCAGCTGCCAGGGGGCGAAGCTACCGCGAAAGGGCAGCGCCTGCGGGGCGTGCGAGAGGTCCAGCGGCCAGAGGGCGAAGAGGCGCAGCCAGGGGCCAGGCGATGCCAACTCGAGCAGAAACACGCTCAGATTGGCCAGTAACAGGGCCGTCACCACCGGTGTCGCGAAACCGGCGCGGTATCCGGCCCTCATGCGCCCGCGCCCCACGCCGTGAGCCTGCGGGCCTTGGCCAGTGCACGGGCAGGAACGGGCCTCATTCTGTGAGTGTCTGCCGTTGGAGTTCACCCCGGATCGGGGTGCCCGCCGCCACCGTATTGTAGATGGTGCCGTACTTGCGAATGTTCTCGTGCATCAGTGCCAGCTTGCGCTCCTCCTCGTCCGTGTCCACCTGGATCACATAGTCGAGGCTCGCCATCTTGGGCGGCTTGTCCTGGCGTACGCCGTGCACGACGATCCGCACACCCCGGTAGTCGAAGTGGATCAGTGGCGCGATGCGTTCCATGTTCTTCAGGATACAGGCGGCCACGGCGGCGAGCAGCAGCTCGGCCGGGTTGAAGGCATCGGGCCGTCCCTCCAGGCCCGTGTCCATGAGCAATTCGGCCTGCTTGCACTGGGCCAGGCTGCCGTGGGCATCCAGGCGGCGGGCGGTGATCTCGTATTCCAGCATGCGTTTCTCCCGTCGGTCTCATGGCGTGGCTTTCGCCCCGTCACCACCGGTCCGTCCACACCGCCAAGGCATGAGGCCGCGGCGAGGGGCCGTCAGTCGGTCGTCGAAAAAGGCATTATGGGACGATCGCGTCTCCACCGCACGCCGCCTCGGCCAGCAGCTCAGCCAGCCGCCGCTGCAGCAGCTCCACCGGCACGAGGCCATCGACGATCACCCGCTCCCCCGCCAGCAGCAACGGACCGCGGCGTGCGCCGTTGCGCAGGGCGTGGAGATCGTCCCCCTCGACCCGTACCGTCAAACGCACACCGAGGGCCGCGGCGGCACAACGCAGACGCTTGCGCAGGCGCTGCACGTCCTCACCCGTGCCCAGGATGCGCAGGGCGAGTGGCCGCCCGCTCAGCTCGTCAGCCATTCGCGGATCTGCGCCCTGTCCGGCACCCCGCCGGCATGCACCACCTGCCCGTCGACCACCACACCCGGCGTGGACATGACGCCATAGCCCATGATCTCGCCGATGTCCTCCACCTTGTCCAGTTCTATCTCTGCGCCCGTCTCCCGGGCCACCTCCTCGATGAGCTTGAGAGTGGCCTTGCAATTGGCACAGCCCGTGCCGAGTACCTTGATGTGTTTCATGGGTGTCTCCTTGATCGTAGGAATGGATTCAGCAGCAGGATTGGCCGGACGTGGTGGTCGTGCAACAAGAGCCGGTCGTCACTGCGCCCGGTTGCTCGTCGCCGACGGCCTCATCGAAGGCCGCATCCAGTTTTTGCGCCGCCTCGTCGCGGATGTTCCGCGCAATCTCGATCACGGCATCTATTTGATGTTGGGGAACACCGGCCTGACGCAGACGCGCCAGCTGGCACTGGCCCATGGCCGGGTGATTGGCGGCGATACCGGCCGCCAGGGAGACCATGGCGACGATAGTCGAATGC
>JANTGX010000212.1 GCA_024762755.1 Gammaproteobacteria bacterium | reverse complement strand
CAGAAAGTTAAAGGGGTCAGTGCCCTTTTAGCTAGTAGTTAAAGGGGTCACCCATTAGCCGACTCAGTGCAACAGGGTGCAGCAAACCCTGACGAAATTTTAAAAGAGTTAAAGGGGTCAGAGCCCTTTTCTTTCTTTGGGGGTTAAAGGGGTCAGAGCCCTTTTCTTTCTTTAGTTAAAGGGGTCAGAGCCCTTTTCTTTCTTTGAATTGCCACTGAGCAAGGCGTTAGCCGTAATAAACCCGTGTAGGCAATATTCTATGCAAGAACAAACTCTTTTAGATGGAACTGACGCTTTCAAAGTATCTCTTAGCAATACTGAGTCTTCATCAACTGTGGTACTTTTCGCTGTCGGTGCTGGGGGTAATCCAGAACGTCACGTTACTTTATTGGAATCAATGGCCAAGTCAGGTAGTACAGTCGTTGCCCCACATTTTGAGCGAATAGTATCTCCTATGCCAACAGAGGATGAGTTGATGTTACGGGCGCGTCGTTTATCCATCGCTCTCAACACATTTTCTCACCCAGGTGCAACAATAGTTGGTGTTGGCCATTCTATTGGTGCGGCCATGCTCATCGCACAAGCCGGAGGGCATATGTGGTTGGGGCCAAGTAGACGCGTCAACGTTGTAGAGGATGAGAGGTTGAGTCGCCTCGTACTACTTGCGCCCCCTACCGGCTTCTTTCAAGCACCAGGCGCGCTTGATGCTGTGCGAATTCCAATTTTAGCTTGGGTAGGATCTAAGGATAACATTACACCCCCTTCCCATATTGAATGGTTAGCTCAGGAAATACATGATCCGCATAGTGTTGATATTCGTGTTACTGATGGTGCAGGCCATTTTTCGTTCATGGATCAAATACCACCACACGCTACCGAACCATTAAATGACAAGCAGTCTTTTCTTTTGGAACATTCAAATGATATTTGCAAGTTCTTGTTCGAGTAGAGGTTAACAGTTAAAGGGGTCAGAGCCCTTTTAGCTAGGAACCGCCCGCTCATCGGCTTCACCCCTGGCGCGCTGGGCGAACGCCCCCACCTGCGCATCGAGCACCGCGTGATCCCCGCCAAAAGTTAAAGGGGTCAGAAAAGTTAAAGGGGTCAGAGCCCATTTAGCTAGGAACCGCCCGCTCATCGGCTTCACCCCTGGCATGCAGGGCGAACGCCCCCACCTGCGCATCGAACATCGCGTGATCCCCGCCCGGCCCCTCGGTGGTGGACGCCATCGCCAACGCCGCCTTCTTCTACGGTTTAGCCTGGGCCCTGGCCCACCAGCCCAGCGCCCCAGAATCCCGGCTCGACGGCGAACGCGACGACGTGGTCAGGTTGCTGAAAAACCGCCTGCTGGCCGCCTGCCTGGCCGACGAGCACAGCGGCCGGCCGGTGTACGAATGGCCGGTGTGGGGTTTAGAGATCGAGGGGCTTCTCCCAGAACAGTGCCTGGCCCATGGCCGGGTCCAGGGCGTAGCCGCGGAAGCCGCAGCGCTCGTAGACGGCGCGCGCCACGGCATTGCCTTCCAGCACCTCCAGGGTAAGCTTGCAGCAGCCCTTTTCCCGCGCCAGCGCCTCCACCGCCTGCAGCAGGCTGCGGCCGAAACCGCGGCCACGGAAGTCGGGGTGCACCACCAGGTCGTGCACGTTGACGAGCGGACGGCCGTGGAAGGTGGAAAGGCCCTCGAAGGCATTGGCGAGGGCCACGGCGCGCCCCTCATGGAAGCCCAGCAGGCTGAAGGCGGTGGGCACGGCGGCCAGGCGACGAGCGATGTCGTCGCGCAGCGCCGGGTCCAGCGGACGGCCACCGCCCATGGGGTCGCGGGCGTAGACGTCGAGCAGCTCTCCGATGGCGCGGGCGTGCTCGGGTCGGTAGTAGTCGGCGCGGACGATCTGCATGGCGGGCCTCCTAGGTAACATTGCATTAAGCCATAGTTAAAGCATAGTTAAAGGAGTCAGAGCCCTTTAACTGCCGCTTCGAAAAGAGCGTCATGCAGCTCTATCGCGCCACCCGGCCCTTCTTCCTCATCCTCCTCGCCGCGGTGCTCATCTTGACCTACGTGCCGGCACTGTCCCTGTGGCTGCCGTGGCGCTGAGGCTTGCATCGCACCCCAGACACCCACGCCCCCTTCTGGTCATATTTTAGCCAAAAGCTGTCCACTCTGTTATAGTCGTCGGCTTCATTCCAACCGCTGGCATGAAACACCTCTCCGCCCGCCGCCCGTCAGCAGCGCACAAACGGCCGCACGTCGTCCCCCACGGCCACTCAGTTCGAGGTTCTATTCCAGCTTTCCCGCGTCCCTAAGGGACCGGGCGTGATGCCTGTGCCGGTGCCTTTGCGTCTGCCTTCCGCCGCACGATGGAATCTCATGCCGACCGTTGGGTCGGCGCCACCGTACGAGAGAGGTTATTCCGCATGTCATCTACCCCCAACACCACCCCCAACACCCCCGGCTTCGCGTCCATGGGCCTGGCCGAACCCGTCTTGCAGGCCGTGGTCGATGCCGGCTACGAGCAGCCCTCCCCCATCCAGGCGGAGAGCATTCCGCCGCTGCTGGAGGGTCGTGACCTGTTGGGCCAGGCACAGACCGGTACCGGCAAGACCGCCGCCTTCGCCCTGCCCCTGCTGTCGCGCATCGACGTCAAGCTGGCCCAGCCGCAGCTCCTGATCCTGGCGCCCACCCGCGAACTGGCCATCCAGGTGGCCGAGGCCTGCCAGAGCTATGCCCATCACCTGAAGAATTTCCACGTCCTGCCCATCTATGGCGGTCAGTCCTATGACAACCAGCTGCGCCAGTTGAAGCGGGGTGTGCAGGTGGTGGTGGGCACCCCGGGACGGGTGATGGACCACATCCGCCGCGGCACCCTGGCACTCGGCGCCCTGCAGGCCCTGGTACTGGACGAGGCCGACGAGATGCTGCGCATGGGCTTCATCGACGACGTCGAGTGGATCCTCGAGCACACGCCCAAGCAGCGACAGATCGCGCTGTTCTCCGCCACCATGCCGTCGGTGATCCGCAAGGTGGCCGACCGCCACCTGAACGACCCGGTGGTGGTGAAGATCGCCACCAAGACCACCACCGCCACCACCATCCGCCAGCGCTACTGGCTGGTGAGCGGGCTGCACAAGCTGGACGCCCTGACGCGCCTCCTCGAGAGCGAGACCTTCGACGGCATGATCGTCTTCGTGCGCACCAAGACCGCCACCGTGGAGCTGGCCGACAAGCTGGCCGCGCGCGGTTACGCCAGCGCCGCGCTCAACGGCGACATCCCGCAGAACAACCGCGAACGCATCGTCGAGCGCCTGAAACGCGGCCAGCTGGATATCCTCGTCGCCACCGACGTGGTCGCCCGCGGCCTCGACGTGGAGCGCATCAGCCACGTCATCAACTACGACGTGCCGCACGACACCGAATCCTACGTGCACCGCATCGGCCGCACCGGCCGTGCCGGGCGCAGCGGTGATGCCATCCTGTTCATCGCCCCGCGCGAACGTCGCATGCTCAACGCCATCGAGCGCGCCACGCGCCAGCCCATCGAGGCCATGCAGATGCCCACGGCCTCGGACATCAACACCCAGCGCATCGCCCGCTTCAAGCAACGCATCAGCGATACCCTGGACACCAAGGATCTGGAGATCTTCACCAACCTGGTGAGCGAATATCAGGCCGAACACGATGCCGATCCGCTGGCCATGGCCGCCGCCCTGGCCTTCATGGCGCAGGGCAACGAGCCGCTGCTCGTCAGCGACAAGCCCTCCCGCCGCGAACGCCCGGCGCGCGTGGTCGAGGCCGGTGAGCGGCCACCGCGCAAACAGAAACCGACCACCGTGGAACGTGAACCGCGGCCCCTCAAGGAGCACCCGGACGTGGCCATGGAGCGCTTCCGCCTGGCCGTCGGCTACCACCACGACGTCAAGCCGGGCAACATCGTCGGCGCCATCGCCAACGAGGCCGGCATCGACAGTGAATACATCGGTCACATCGAGATCTTCGACGACTTCACCACCATCGATCTGCCGGCCGACATGCCCAAGGACATCTTCGCCGACCTGAAGAAGACCCGCGTGTGCGGCCAGCGCCTGGACATCAGCCGCCTGAGTGACGAACGCCCCACCCCGACACTGGGCCGCAAACCCAGGGCTGGCAAGGCCCCCAGCAATCGCAAGAAGACCACCAAGCGCAAGGCGGTGGCGGCGCGCAAGGCGCGGGGCTGAGCCGCCCGTCCGACGCGGGCAGACGCCGCCCGCCGAGGACCGGCACCAGCACATAGCCCTGCTGGGCCGTTCGAGGCCCGCGTGAGTTCACCCTGCCCTGCGCAGGCCGCTTGCGCCCTGACCACCGCCATCCAGCAAGCGACCCCGGCGGCCGCGCGCGGGGTTCGCCTGAGATTGCGGGACTCGGTGCATGGGCGCGGGGATCTGACTCGCCCCTCGTCACGCGGTCGCCCATTCCCGCAACCGTCACCTCAATCGCGGCTCAACGCCGGCAAGGGTCCCCACAGAGAGAGCAGAAAGGCCTTCAGGTCTGCGCGCTCCCCGGCGCTGAGATGCAGGGGCTTGATCCGCGGGTCCTGCTTGGGCGT
>JANTGX010000211.1 GCA_024762755.1 Gammaproteobacteria bacterium | reverse complement strand
TCTTCCACGGCCTCGCGGTTGACCGTGGCATGGTCGCGCGACTTGGAATCGAAGCTGATGGGGCTGACGCCGCGGTAGAGAGTAACCCTTCTACGCGTCGCCACATGAGCGGTCAAGGCATAGATGGGAATGGCCGAGCTGATGCGCGACATCCACAACGGTGTGGAACCCGACTCGGTGAGGGCGGCGATGGCCTTCACGTCGAGGTGGTTGGCGGCATACATGGTGGACATGGCGATGGCCTCGTCCACGCGCTCGAAATAACTGTCGATACGATGGTGCGAATGCGTTGTCTCGTGCTGCTGCTCGGCACCGCGGCAGACGCGGTCCATGGCCTCGACGGCCTTGTCCGGGTATTTGCCGGCGGCGGTCTCGCCCGAGAGCATCACCGCGTCGGTGCCGTCGAACACCGAGTTGGCGACGTCGAACACCTCGGCGCGGGTGGGGATCTGGTTTTCGATCATGGACTCCATCATCTGCGTCGCCGTGATCACCACGCGATTGGCCTCACGCGAACGGCGGATGATGTCCTTCTGCACCGGCGGCAGGGCCGCGTCGCCGATCTCCACACCCAGATCGCCGCGGGCGATCATGAGGGCATCGGAGGCCTCGATGATCTCGTCGATCACCTCCAGGGCCTCGCTGCGCTCGATCTTTGCGATCAGACCGCCGTGGCCACCGGCCTCGCGCAGCAGACGGCGGGCCTCGTTGACGTCCTCGGCGGTGCGTGGGAAGGAGACGGCCAGGTAGTCGGCCTCGAGTTGGGCCGCGGTCTTGATGTCCTCGCGGTCCTTGTCGGTCAGTGCCGGGGCGGACAACCCGCCACCCTGGCGATTGATGCCCTTGTTGTTGGACAGCTTGCCGCCCACCTTGACCTTGCAGATGATCTTGTTGCCGCTGACCTCTTCCACCCACAACTCGATGCGCCCGTCGTCCAGCAACAGCAGGTCGCCGCGGCGCACGTCCTTGGGCAGGTCCTTGTAGGTGATGCCCACGGCGTGCTCGTCACCCTGGTCGGGCGGCAGATCGGCATCGAGCACGAACTGCTCACCCTCTTTGAGGATGACGAAGCCGTTCTTGAAACGGTCGATGCGGATCTTCGGACCCTGCAGGTCGGCCAGCACGCCCACTTGGCGGCCATGGGCACGGGCGCGGTTGCGCACGTTCTCCGCCCGCTCCACGTGTTGCTGCGCGGTGCCATGGGAGAAGTTCAGTCGAACTACGTCGACACCCAGCTCGATCAGTCGGTCGAGCATCTTTGGGTCGTCCGTGGACGGCCCGAGGGTGGCGACGATTTTTGTTCTGCGTTCCAATTCGATATCTCCGGTTAGCCTTTGGCCCGTTGTTCCAGAATCTCCACCGCGGGCAGTTTCTTGCCCTCGAGGAATTCGAGGAAGGCGCCACCCCCCGTCGAAATATAGGAAACACGGTCGGCGATGCCGTATTTGTCCACCGCGGCCAGGGTGTCACCACCGCCGGCGATGGAAAAGGCCTTGGATTCGGCAATGGCCATGGCGATGGCCTTGGTGCCTTCACCGAACTGGTCGAACTCGAACACGCCTACGGGGCCGTTCCAGACGATGGTGCCGGCCTCCTTGAGGATGGCCGCCAGACGTGCCGAGGTCTCCGGGCCGATGTCGAAGATCATGTCGTCGTCGGCCACTTCATCGACCCGCTTCAGGGTCGCCTCGGCGGTCTCGGAGAATTCCTTGGCGCACACCACGTCGGTGGGCACGGGAATATCGGCACCACGGGCCTTGGCCTCCTCGGTGAGCTTCTTGGCGGTGTCCACCAGGTCCGGCTCGTAGAGAGACTTGCCGACGTTGTAACCGGCCGCGGCGATGAAGGTGTTGGCGATACCGCCGCCGACGATGAGCTGGTCGACGATCTTCGACAGGGACTCCAGCACGGTCAGCTTGGTGGAGACCTTGGAGCCGCCGACGATGGCGACCATGGGGCGGTCCGGGTTGTCCAGCGCCTTGCCCAGGGCCTCCAACTCACCGGCCAGCAGCGGGCCGGCACAGGCCACGGGGGCATACTTGGCCACACCGTGCGTGGAGGCCTGGGCGCGGTGGGCGGTGCCGAAGGCGTCCATGACGAAGACGTCGCACAGGCTGGCGTACTTCTTCGCCAGGGCGTCGTCGTTGCTCTTCTCGCCCTTGTTGAAGCGCACGTTCTCGAGGAGTACCACTTCGCCATCGGCGACCTCGGGGGCCTTTTCGAGGTAGTCCTTGATCAGCCGCACCGGCTGGCCGAGCAGCTCGGACAGGTGCTCGGCCACCGGGGCGAGGGAGAACTCCTCGTTGTACTCACCCTCGGTGGGACGACCCAGGTGGGACATGAGCATCACCCGGGCACCGGCCTTGATGCAGTGCTCGATGGTGGGCAGGGAGGCGCGAATGCGCTTGTCGCTGCTGACCTTGCCGTCCTTGATGGGGACGTTCAGATCCTCGCGAATCAGTACCCGCTTGCCCGCCAGGTCCAGGTCGGTCATCTTGATTACAGACATGATCTACTCCTCGCAAAGTGTGAATGCTGGAAAACGATTAGCCAAGCCCTCGGTCGCTTGCCTAATGGCTCTCGATGGAAAGCGACCACGAACGGGCGGCGTGGGCCATGATGCCCACCCCGCCCGTGTGATCATGCGGACTTAGTTGGCCGCCACATGCAGCACGAAACGCAGCATGTTGGCCGTGTAGCCGTACTCGTTGTCGTACCAGGAGACCAGCTTGACGAAGGTGCCGTCCAGGGCGATGCCGGCGCCGGCATCGAAGACGGAGGAATTGGCACAGCCGCGGAAGTCGGTGGAGACCACCTTCTCGTCGGTGTAACCCAGGGTCCCGGCCATCTCGCCATCGGCGGCGGCCTTCATGGCGGCACAGATCTCGTCGTAGGTGGCCTCTTTCTCCAGCTCGGCGGTGAGATCCACCACCGAGACGTCGGAGGTGGGCACGCGGAAGGCCATACCGGTCAGCTTGCCGTTCAGCTCGGGCAGGACCACACCCACGGCCTTGGCAGCGCCGGTGGATGAAGGAATGATGTTCTCCAGGATACCGCGGCCGCCGCGCCAGTCCTTCATGGAGGGACCGTCGACGGTCTTCTGCGTCGCCGTGGCGGCGTGCACGGTGGTCATCAGACCACGCTTGATGCCCCACTTGTCGTTCAACACCTTGGCGATGGGCGCCAGGCAGTTGGTGGTGCAGGAGGCGGCGGAGACGATGGCCTGGCCGGCGTAGGTGGCGTGGTTGACGCCGTACACGAACATGGGCGTGGCGTCCTTGGAAGGGGCGGACATGACCACCTTCTTGGCACCGGCATCGATGTGCTTCTGGCAGGTCTCTTCGGTGAGGAAGAAGCCGGTGCACTCGATCACCATATCGGCGCCGATCTCGGACCATTTCAGGTTCGCGGGATCGCGCTCGGCGGTCAGGCGAATGGTCTTGCCGTTGACCACCAGGTTGTTGCCTTCGACGGCGACGTCGCCGTCGAAACGGCCGTGCACGGAATCGAACTTGAGCATGTAGGCGAGATACTCGGCGTCCAGCAGGTCGTTGATGCCGACCACTTCGAGATCACCGAATTCCTTGGCGATGGCGCGGAAGGCCATGCGGCCGATGCGGCCAAAACCATTGATACCAACTTTGATCGTCATAGTACTGACTCCCTTAATTTACGGACATGAAAAAGGTGCGCCGGGGCGGCAAGGCCCCGGCTGGCTTGGGGTTCCTCAGAGGATCTCCTCGACGGCCGCGGCGACGTTGTCCACGGTGAAGCCGAACTCTTCGAACAACTGATTGGCCGGGGCGGACTCGCCGAAGCGATCCAGGCCCACCACCTTGCTGGCGTACTTGTACCAGCCACCGGTGACTGCGGCCTCGACGGCCACCACGGCCATCACATTGCGCGGCAGGACGGCCTCACGATAGGCGTCGTCCTGCAGCTCGAAGGTGTCCACGGACGGCATGGAGACCACTCGCACGGCCTTGCCCTTGGCGGCCAAGGCCTCGGCGGCACCCATGGCCAGCGCCACCTCGGAGCCGGTGGCGATGATGATGGCGTCGGGCTCGCCGTCGGTATCGCGCAGGATGTAACCACCCTTGGCGATATCGGCGATCTGCTGCTCGCTGCGGTTCTGATGCGGCAGACCCTGGCGGGAGAAGATCAGGCAGGTGGGGGACTCGCGCCGCTCCACCGCGGCCTTCCAGGCCACCGCCGTCTCCACGGCATCGCAAGGACGCCAGACGCTCATGTTGGGGATCAGGCGCAGGGTGGGGATCTGCTCCACTGGCTGGTGGGTGGGGCCGTCCTCGCCCAGACCGATGGAGTCGTGGGTGTAGACGAAGATGGGATTGATCTTCATCAGTGCCGCCATGCGCAAGGCGTTGCGGGCGTATTCGGAGAACATCAGGAAGGTGCCGCCGAAGGGGATGAAACCACCGTGCAGGGACATGCCATTGATCATCGCCGTCATGGCGAACTCACGCACACCATAGGAGAGGTAGTCGCCGTCGGTCACCGTCTTGTTGATGGCCTTGGCCTCGGGCCAATCGGTCAGGTTGGAGGGCGTCAGGTCGGCGGAACC
>JANTGX010000210.1 GCA_024762755.1 Gammaproteobacteria bacterium | reverse complement strand
TCCTGTGTCTCGGCGCGGAAGGTGATTCGTGCCTCCGCCTCGCGGGCGGTGTATTTCCAGGCATTGCCCAAGAGGTTGTCGAATACCGCCTGCAAGAGCTGTTCGTCACCCTGGGCCTGGATCCCGGGGGCGATGGACCAGTGCACGTGCCGTTCCGGTTCGGCCTCTTGCAGGCGCTGGGCGGCCTCTTGGGCCAGGGCGCTGAGGTCCACCGGCCGGCGCTGCAGGGCGCTGCGGGAAAGACGTGAGAGATCGAGCAGGCTGTTGATGCGCGCGGTCATGCGTTGCGCGGCAGCGCGCAGGCGCTGCAGGTAATCGTTGGCGGTGGCGTCCAGCGTCGGGCCGTAGTCCTCCTGCAGGGCGCGGCTGAAGCCGTCCAGGCTGCGCAGGGGTGCACGCAGGTCGTGGGAGACGGCGTAGGAGAAGGCCTCCAGTTCGCGGTTGGTGTCCTGCAGGGCCTGGCGCTGCTCGGCCAGTGCCGCCTCGTCGCGCTTGCGCTCGCTGATGTCCTGGGCGATACCGACGATGCCCGTGGGCTGCCCCTGCTCGTCGCGCCGCAGGCTGAGGGAGAGGCGGGCGATGAAACGCTCGCCATTCTCACGTTGCAGCGTCTGCTCCGTGTCCATCTCGCCCGCCACTCGCAGCTCGGCGATGAAGGCCTCCTGGCGCGGGCCGTGCTCGTCACCGCAGAGCAGGCAGACGTTACGACCGAGGACGGCCTCGGGCGGGTAGCCCAAGAGGCGTTCCGCGCCGCGATTCCAGTAGTTGATATGCCCCGCCAGATCGACGGCGAACACGGCATCGCGCACCTGCTCGATAATATAACTCTGCGCGGCCACGTCGGCGGTGCGCTGGGCCACCAGTGCCTCGAGCTGCTCGCGTTGGCGGATCAGCTCGGCTTGGTCGCGTCGCTGCTGGGTGATGTCCTCCACCACCGAGGCGATGCCGACGACCTCCCCCGTCTCGTCCTGTAGGGGAGTGTTGTGCCAGCGGCAGGTGATGCTGCGGCCATCGCGGGTGACGTTGTCGTTGATGTTGCAGGTGCCGCCGGTCTGCTGCAGGAGATCGTGCCAGACCTTCTGCAGGTCCGGCCCCAGTTCGCCGGGGACGATGAGCTCGCTCGCCGAGCGTCCCAGGGCCTCGGCCTCGCGGTAGCCGAACAGGCGCTCGGCCGCCGGGTTCCAGGCCACCGCGCGCATGCGGGTGTCCCATTCGATGACCGCCAGCGGAGTGGCCTGAATGTGGCGCGCCAAGCGTGTCTTGGCGGTGCGCAGCGCCTGTTCGTGGTGCAGACGCTGCAGTTCGGCACTGGCCCGGCTGGCAAAGATCTTCAGCAGGTCCTCGATGCGGGTCGCCTCCTCCAGGGGCTTGTCGTCCATCACCGCGATGAAGCCGATGGGCTGTTCGTGGCGGTCGCGCAGGGCCACGCCCAGGTAGCTCTGCAGGCCGTATTGCGGGATCAGGGGGAAGTCGGGGAACCGCTCGGCCAGGTCTTGGGCCTGGCGGCTGATGCCCTGTCGCAGGATCTCGCCGCAGGGGCTGCCTTCGGCGGGGTAGTCTGCGGGCGCCAGCAAGCGTCCCGACTCGCACAGGGCCAGGCCGCGAATATGTCCGGGCAGTTCTTCGTCGGGCACACCCATGAGCACGAGGCGGGAGCCGAACAGCTGCGCGATGCTCTGCACCAACTGCTGGAAGAAGGCCTCGCCGGTGTGCGCGGAGACGGCACTGGCGACGGCGCGAATGGCGCGGTCGGTGTGTTCGATGCGCGCCTCGCGCAGGCGGCGCTCGGAGACGTCCTGTAGGGTGCCGTACATCTCGCCGCGTGGATTGGCCTCACCCTGCATGGCCAGCCAGCGGGGGCGCGGGGTGTCACCGGCGAGGCGGAATTCGACGTTCAGCGGGCTGGCCTCGGCCAGGCTGCGGTGCATCTGCCACTCCAACTCGGTGAGGTCGTCGGCGTGGACCCGGTCGAGCAGGGCATCGAAGTCGGCGGGGGGCGGGCCGCTGCCGAGCAGGCGCTGGCTCTCGGCGCTCCACTGCAGGTGTTGGCGTTTGGCGTCGCTGTGCCAGGTGCCGATGCCGCCGGCGAGCATGGCCAGGCGGCGGTCTTCTTCGCTGTCCTGCAGGGCGGCGAGGGCCTGCCGGGCGGTGGCCTGCAGGCCCTGGATGCGCCGGCCGAGGGCCAGGGACATGACCAATACCAGCCAGATGAGCCCCAGGCGTACCGGTTGTGCCTCGCTCACCCCATTGGGCGGCAGCAGGTCGAAACGCACCAGCAGGACCAGCAGCACGGCCAGCAGCAGCCCTCCCCAGGCGGCGACGAAGAGGCGCGCACAGGGCTGCTTCTCGCGCCAGGCCAACAGGCCCCAGGCGAGGATGTAGAGGATGCAGAGCACACCGGCCGGGAGCATCAGTCGCAGGGACTGGGGCAGTGGCAGCAGGGCGAGGGCGAGCATCAGGCCGAGGATCAGGGCCAAGTGCAGGCGTTGGCCCAGTCGCCGCCAGCGTGCGTCCTCCGGCGGCGGCAGGAAGTGCCATTGGAAGCCGAGGGTGGCGAGCAGGGCGAGGAGGAATGCAAAGGGCAGGCCGTAGGCGCTGAGGGGCAGGAGGTCGGCCGGCAGCAGCAGCTGTGGATAGCCGTCGTTGAAGGCCAGCGCCGTGGTAATGGCGGCGATGAAGCCGGCCAGCCAAAGGTGGCTGGTCTCGCGCAGGGAGAGGCCGAGGAACAGGTTGTAGCCGAGGACGATGCACAACATGCCGTAGAACAGGCCGCTGAAGAAGGTCTCGCGGTGATCGGCGGCGAAGAAAGCCGGGGGCTGCCACAGGTGCAGGTCGAGCTGGTTGGCCGAGGCGGACTGCAGGCGCAGGTAGAGGGTCTGCGGCACCCCGCTGGGCAGGTCGAGGCGGAATACGCTGCGCTGATGCGGCAGGTCACGCTGCGCGACGGGGCGCAGGTTGCCGCCGAGGTGGTGGACGAATCCATCGTCGCCCGGGCTGTAGAGGTCGAGCAGGTGTGTGTTGGCGAAACGTTGCTCCAGCAGCCAGCGCCGCTGGTCGGTGTCGTTGCGCAGGTGCAGCCGGGCCCAATGGGCACCGCCGCCGACGCCGAAGTTGAGGATCTCCCCGCCGGCGGGACGAAAGCGCTGACTGAAGGGCGGGCGGCTCACCTGGGCGATATCCAGGTTGCCGGAGGGGTCCTCGAGCACCTCCAGCCAGGGACCGAGGCGCAGGTGGCTCATCCCCTCCTGCAGTGAGAGGGTCTCGGCAGGGGGCTGCGCGAGGACGGATGACAGCGGGCCGGCGAGGAGCAGGGCGACGAGGATCAGTCTCCATACGGGCGATGGGTAGCCCGCTTCGGGGCGGGTCGGCGGCAGGGACAGGGCCGGCATGGATGAAGCAGACATGGATGTGGCGCGTGGGGTCCGTCGTCGAGGGGGAAATAGTCTAGCCCCGAAGTATGGCATGGAACTGGCTCGATGCCAGATGCCGGACGGCGCGATGCGCTATAATCGGCCTCAACCCGTGCAGGCCGCCAACCTCCGCGTCCCGCCCCCTCGAGCCGTTCCGCATGTCCTCCGTCACACCCCTCTTCAGTTACCGCAAACACTGGGCCAGCCGCTTCGGCACCGCCCCCGAGCTGCCCATGTCGCGCGCGGAGATGGATGCCCTGGGCTGGGACTCCTGCGACGTGATCCTGGTCACCGGCGACGCCTACGTGGACCACCCCAGCTTCGGCATGGCGGTGATCGGCCGCGTGCTGGAGGCGCAGGGCTTCCGCGTCGGCATCATCAGCCAGCCGGACTGGCACTCGGCGGAGGACTTCCAGCGCCTCGGCCGGCCCAACCTGTTCTTCGGCGTCACCGGCGGCAACATGGATTCCATGGTCAACCGCTACACCGCCGAGCGCAAGCCGCGCGCCGACGACGCCTACACGCCCGGTGGCGAGGGCGGCCGGCGCCCGGACCGCTCGGTGATCGTCTACGCCCAGCGCGCCCGCGAGGCCTACAAGGACGTGCCCATCGTCATCGGCGGTATCGAGGCCAGCCTGCGCCGCGTGGCCCACTACGACTACTGGTCCGACAAGGTGCGCCGCTCGGTGCTGCTGGACGCCAAGGCCGACCTGCTGGTGTACGGCAACGCCGAGCGCCAGATCGTCGAGATCGCCCACCGCCTGGCGCGGCGCGAGCCCATCGAGAGCATCCGTGACGTGCGCGGCACCGCCTTCGCCGTGCGCGACGCCGGGGGCCGCCCTGAGGCGCTGCCCGAGGGCTGGGTCCTGCTGGACTCCAGCGAGGTGGACCGGCCGGGGAGGGTCGAGCCGCACCCCGATCCCTATGCCGCCGGCAGCGCCTGCGCGAAGACGGAGGGGGGCGGCGAGACGGGGTCCGAGGTGGTGGTCGCCGCCCCGCGCCGCATGCGCCCCGACCCGGCCACCACCCTGGTGCTGATGCCCGGCTACCACGCCGTGCGCGAGGACCGCGTGCTCTACGCCCATGCCTCGCGCGTGCTGCACCGCGAGACCAACCCCGGCAACGCCATGGCCCTCTACCAGCCCCACGGCGAGCGCGGCGTGTGGCTCAACCCGCCGCCCATA
>JANTGX010000209.1 GCA_024762755.1 Gammaproteobacteria bacterium | reverse complement strand
AGGACTGGACCATCGGTCAGCCGCTGCAGGTGGCGGTGCCCACGGCGGCGCCGCGCGAGGTGCTGGCGGTGCCGCGTGACGCCCTGGTCTTGCGCAGTGCCGGTGCCGCGGTGTTTCGCGTCGACGGCGAGAATCACGCCGAGCGCATCCCCGTGCGCCTCGGCATCGCCAGCGGCGCGCTCATCGCCGTCGAGGGGGCCCTGGCCCCCGGTGACCGGGTGGTGGTGCGCGGTGGCGAGCGCCTGCGCCCCGGCCAGGCGGTGCGGATCCTCGACGGCGCGGCGGACTAGCCCGTGACCCTGACCCGGCTCGGCCTCGGCAATCCGGTGGCGGTGGTGGTGGGCGTGCTGCTCGCCATCCTCTTCGGCGCCATCAGCCTCTCGCGCCTGCCGGTGCAGCTCACCCCCGAGGTGGAGCGGCCGCAGGTGAGCATCACCACCGTGTGGCGCGCCGCCGCGCCACAGGAGGTGGAGTCGGAGATCGTCGAGCCCCAGGAAGACGTCCTGCGCGGCCTGCCCGGCATGACCGAGATTCAGGCCAGGGCACAGCGCGGCCGCGGCCAGATCACCCTGACCTTCCAGGTGGGCACCGACCTGCGTCGCGCCCTGCTGGAGATCCTCTCCCGACTCAACCGCGTGCCGCGCTATCCCGAGGATGCCGAGGAACCCACCCTCAGCGCCATCGGCGGTCGCGCGCGGGCCATCGCCTGGTTCATCCTGAAACCGACCGCCGGCAATACGCGCGACATCGCCAGTTATCAGGACTACATCGAGGAGGTGGTGCAGACCCGCTTCGAGCGGGTGCCCGGGGTGGCCCTGTCGGAGGTGCGCGGGGGGCGCGAGAGCGAGGTGCGCATCACCTTCGACCCCCACAAGGCCGCCAACCTGGGGGTCGAGCTGCCGGCGGTGGCACGCCTGGCCGGCGGCGCGCAGGACGTCTCGGGCGGCAGCGGCGACGTGGGCAAGCGGCGCTACACCCTGCGCTTCGCCGGTCAGTATCCGCTGCCCGAGCTGGGCGACATGGTGCTCGACTGGCGTGACGGCCAGCCGGTCTATCTGCGCGACGTGGCACATATCGAGCGCACCCTGAAGGACCGCACCGGCTTCGTCATCCAGAACGGCGATGCGGCCATGGCGGTCAACGCCTATCGCGAGACCGGGGTCAACGTCCTGCAGGTGATGGACGGCCTGCGCCAGGCCGCCGACGAGCTGCGCGCCGGACCCCTCAAGCGCGCCGGGCTGTCGCTGGAGCAGGTCTACGACGAGACCCTCTACATCGACCGCTCCATCCGCCTGGTGGAGACCAACCTGGGCCTGGGCATGCTGCTGGCGGTGGGCGTGTTGTGGTGGTTCTTCCGCCGCCTGCGCGCCACCCTGATGGTGGCGGTGGCCATCCCCATCTGCATCGTCACCGCCTTCCTCTTGCTCGACGCCGCCGGGCGCACCCTCAACGTCATCTCCCTGGCCGGCCTGGCCTTCGCCGTGGGTATGGTGCTGGACGCCGCCATCGTGGTGCTGGAGAGCGTGGTGCGCCTGCGCGAGCAGGGCATGCCGCCGGACGATGCAGCGGAGGAGGGCACGCGCCGCGTGTGGGGCGCCCTGCTGGCCTCCACCGCCACCACCGTGGCCATCTTCCTGCCCATCGTCTTCCTGCAGGACGAGGCCGGGCAGTTGTTCGCCGACCTGGCCCTGACCATCGCCGTGGCGGTGTCGCTGTCGTTGCTGGTGGCGGTCACCGTGCTGCCCACGGCCGCCGCCCGCTGGCTGGGGGCACAGGCCATGGTGGACCCGCATGCGCACTGGTGGGAGGCCGGCCAGCGCCTGGTGATGCGCCTCACCGACACCCCGCGGCGGCGTGCGCTGTGGATCGTCGGCCTCATCAGCCTGCCGCTGGCCCTGGCCTGGTGGCTCAAACCGGAGGCCGACTACCTGCCGGAGGGCAACCGCAACCTGGTCTTCGCCTTCGTCCTGCCGCCGCCCGGTATCAACGTGGAGACCCTGGAGCGGGAGCTGGGCCGGGTGGTGGCCGAGCGCATGCAGCCCTACGTGGAGGGACGCGCCGAACCGGCGGTGAGCAATTACTTCTTCGTCGCCTTCGAGCGCGGCGTGTTCATGGGGGCCCGCGCCCAGGATCCGGCGCGCACCGGCGAGCTGGTGCCACTCATCAATCGCCTGATTCGCGGCTTCCCCGACACCATCGCCTTCGCCCGCCGCTCCTCCCTGTTCGGCGGCTTCGGCGGCGGACGCACCATCGAGATGGACATTCAGGGCAGTGACATCGCCTCCCTGCTCAACGCCGCGCAGGTCGCCTTCGGCGAGATCCAGCAGGTGTTGCCGGGGCGTCCACCGCGCCCGCGCCCGGGGCTCGATCTGGCCGATCCCGAGCTGCGCCTGGTGCCCGACGAGCGGGCCATCGCCGAGTCGGGCTGGAATCGCGGCGAGGTGGCGCAGATCGTGCGTGCGCTGGGCAGCGGCCTGTACGTTGGCGACTACTTCGACGGCCAACAGCGGCTCGACGTGATCCTCCGCGGGCCGCGCTGGGCGACCCCCGAGGTCCTCGCCGCCACGCCCCTGGCGACCCCCGAGGGCGGGGTACGTGCGCTGGCCGACCTAACCCGCCTGGTGCGCACCGCCGGGCCCGACGAGATCCGTCGCATCGACCGCCGTCGTACCATCACCCTGGAGGTGAAGGCGCCGGAGGGGGCCTCTCTGGAACAGACCCTGACCAAGCTGGAGACCGAGGTGGGGCCGAAGGTGGAGCCGCTTTTGCCGCCGGACGGCGAGATCCGCTACGGCGGCACCGCGGACAAGCTGAAGACCGCCTTGAAGAGCCTGGGCGAGAGTTTCTGGCTGGCCATCGCCATCCTCTATCTGCTGATGAGCGCCCTGTTCCGTTCCTTCCGCGACAGCCTGCTGGTGATCCTCGCCATCCCCCTGGCCACCGTCGGCGGCGTGCTCGCCCTGCGCCTGACCAACCTGGTGGTGTTCCAGCCCATGGACCTGCTGACCATGATCGGTTTCATCATCCTGCTCGGTCTGGTGGTCAACAACGCCATTCTCCTGGTGCACCAGGCGCGGGCCGCCGAGCGCCGCGGCAGTGACCGGCGTGCGGCGGTGGCGGAGGCGGTGCACCTGCGCCTGCGGCCCATCCTCATGAGCACCCTCACCAGCATCTTCGGCATGCTGCCCCTGTGGCTGATGCCCGGTGCCGGCAGTGAGTTGTATCGCGGTCTGGCGGCGGTGATCGTCGGCGGCATGGCGGTCAGCACCCTGTTCACCCTGATCCTGCTGCCGGCCCTGCTGCGCCTGGGCGAGCCGCCGGCCAGCGTCGACGCGCCGGCGCCGGCGGCGTAGTCTGCATGCCATGGATACCCTCACCGACCACTCGCCGGCCAGCGGACAGGACAGCTCTCCCGAAGGCATGCTCGAGCGTCTGTTCCCCGCCGGCGACGGCACCCTGGCACCCCTGCGTGGCGGGGTGCAGGTGCTCGAGCTGGCCGCCGGCCAGGTGGCGTTCCGCCCCGGTGATCCCTGTCTCCGCTACCTGGTGGTGGCGCAGGGCTCGCTGCGTGTGCAGGTGCTCTCGGCCAATGGCCGGGAGATCACCCTCTATCGGGTGACTGCAGGGGAGTCCTGCGTGGTCACCACCTCCTGTCTGATCAGCGGTGAGGTCTATCCCGCCTTCGGTGTCAGCGAGGAGACGACCACCGCCCTGGCCGTACCGCAGGCGCTGTTCGATCAGGCCCTGGGCCAGTCGGCGGCCTTCCGGCGCTTCGTCTTCGCCGGCCAGGGGGAGCGACTGGGTGAACTCATCCAGCGCGTAGAGGACGTCGCCTTCGGTCGCATCGACGCCCGCCTGGCGCGCCTGCTGCTGGACCTGGGTGGAGGTGACGGCCAAGCGCTGGCCATCACCCACCAGCAACTGGCCGCCGAGCTGGGTTCGGCGCGCGAGGTGGTCAGCCGCCAGCTGAAGCGCTTCGAGCGGGCGGGCTGGGTGGCCGGCGGCCGGGGCAGTCTGGTGGTGTTGCAGCCTACCGCCCTGCAGGCCCTCGCGGCCGACCCGGGGGCTGTGTGACATTGTCACTGCGTGGCGTGCCGGTAGGGTCTAGAATCGCGCCACACCGGCGATGGACGCCAGGCGGCAAAAAGCCAACAATTTCCTGCAAGCAACCAAGAGGTGGATGACCATGAAGAATGAAGGTGCGATCGATCGGGCACTGCGGATTATCGTCGGCGGCGCCCTGGTGGGCCTGACCGTGGCCGGACCGTGGAAAGAGATGCTGTCACCCTGGGGCTACATCGGCCTGGTGCCGCTGATCACGGGGATCATCGGCTTCTGCCCCCTGTACAGCCTCATCGGCCTCAACACCGACAAGAAGGACGGCGGCGCCTCGGCCTGATCGGTCTGAGACCTCGCGCAAAAGGCCCGCACGGCATCGCCGTGCGGGCCTTTTTGTTATTGGAGGCCAAGGTCTGGGGCGTGATCAGGGCTGCTCGAGAACGATGAGCTGATAACCCATGGCCTCGTAGTTGCGGATCGCCGTGGGGCCGGCCGGGGCCACCTCGACGTAGTCGGGGAAGTCTTCGGGACGTTTGTC
>JANTGX010000208.1 GCA_024762755.1 Gammaproteobacteria bacterium | reverse complement strand
CTGGGCGTGGGCGCCGCCGAACGCAGTCGCTATCTGGGCATCATCGAGCAGCGCGTGGCGCGCGGCCAGAACGGCGCCAGCTGGCAGCGCGCCTACTGCGCCCGCCACGGCGACGACATGCACGCCCTGCTGGCCGCCTACCTGGCGCGCCAGGAGAGCGGCCTGCCGGTGCACGAATGGGAGTTGTGAACGGCCTCAGCGGGGCAGGCTGTCGGGCGGCCCGAGGTGCTGCCAGCCCTCGCCGCTGAGGGCCCGCAGAAAGGCCAGCAGATCGGCCTTCTGCCGCGCGCTCAGGTTCAGCTTCTTCATGTCCTTGTCCAGCTGCGGATTGGCGATGCCGCCCTTGTCGTAGAAGTCGATGACCGCCTCCAGGGTGGCCAGGCTGCCGTCGTGCATGTAGGGCGCGGTGGCCGCCACCTCGCGCAGGGTGGGGGTCTTGAAGCGGCCGCGATCCTCGACCCGGCCGGTCACCTGCTGGCGCCCGGTGTCGGCATCGGGGCGATCCATGCCCACGCCGAGGTTGTGGTACTTCTCGTCGGTGAAATTGAAACCGGCGTGGCACTTACTGCAGTTGGCGTCGCCCTTGAACAGCTTCAGGCCGCGCTCGGCGGCCGGCGACAGGGCCCCTTCCACGCCGTCGTAGTGACGATCCAGGGCAGAATTGCCGGAGAGCACGCTGCGCTCGAAGCTGGCGATGGCCCGGGCCACGCCGTCGATGGTGACGTCGCTGGCGAAGACGCGCTGGAACCACGTCCGGTAGCCCTCGATGGCGTTGAGCTTGCGCTCCAGGGTGGCGTGGTCGGGCATGCCCATCTCGATGGGATTGACGATGGGGCCCTTGGCCTGCTCCTCCAGCGAGGGCGCGCGGCCGTCCCAGAACTGTGCCGTGGCGAAGACGCGATTGATCACCGTCGGGGCGCTGCGCCCACCCCGCTGCCCGCCGATGCCGGTTGAGACCGGCTGGCCGTCGGTGAAGGCCAGCGCCGGGCGGTGGCAGGTGGCGCAGGCGATGGTGTCGTCGCGCGACAGGCGGGGGTCGAAGAACAGGGCGCGGCCCAGCGCCACCTTGTCGGCGCTGGGGGGATTGTCGGCGGGGATGCGCACCTCCTCCGCGTCCAGGCCGAGGGGAAAGGCCGCTTCGGGCTCTGCGGCCACTGGTGCGGCGGCGAAGAGGGCGAGGGCAAGGGCGGCGACGTGTTGCGGCGATGACATGCGGGGTCCTCGTGGTGGCTGCGACGGGCCGGGTCGCTCCCGGCGAACGGCGCGCATTGTACCTCGGGTCGGGGCGTCTCGATGCCGAGTCCCCGGCGGCGAAACCCGTCGCCGGAGCCCCGTCGGCGGCGAAGCTCGCCCGGCATGCGGTAGACTGGCGGCTTTTGCCAGCGAAGCGACGCCATGCTCACCCTTCTCGACCACCTCCCCGACGGACTCCTCGATGCCGACGCCCGCCAGCTGGCCGGCCTCCTGCCCGGTCCGACCCTGATCCACCTGCCGGGGCGGCGTGCCGAGCCGCTGTTCGTCTCCGTCCTGCTGCACGGCAACGAGACTACCGGACTGACGGCGATCCAGGGCCTGCTGCGCAAATACCAGGGCCGCGAACTGCCGCGCGCCCTGTCCATCTTCTTCGGCAACGTGGCCGCGGCGGCCGAGGGCAAGCGCCACCTCCCCGGACAACCGGACTACAACCGGGTCTGGCCCGGTGCTGCGGGCAGCGGCGACGCGCCCGAGCAACGCATGATGCAACGTGTGGTCGACGAAATGCGCGAGCGGCGGGTCTTCGCCAGCATCGACATCCACAACAACACCGGCCTGAACCCCCACTACGGCTGCATCAACCGCCTGCAACCGCGCTTTCTGCAGCTGGCACGGCTGTTCTCGCGCACCGTGGTCTACTTCATCCGCCCCACCGGCGTGCAGTCCATGGCCTTTGCCGAGCTCTGCCCCGCGGTCACCGTGGAGTGCGGCAAGCCGGAGCACCCCTTCGGCGCCGACCACGCGCGCGACTTCGTCGACACCTGCCTGCACCTCGAGGACCTGGCGGAGACGGTGCCCAACGACGTGGACCTGTTCCACACCGTGGCCACCGTCACCCTGCGCCCGGAGGTCAGTGCCGGCTTCGCCGCGCCGGGGGAGACGGGGCCTTGGGACATCACCTTCCCCTCCGATCTCGACCGGCTCAATTTCCGCGAGCTGCCGGCGGGCAGCGTGATCGCCCGGGTGCTCAAGGACGACGACCGCCTGCCGCTGGTAGTGAGCGACGAGCAGGGGCGCGACGTCAGCGCCACCTATCTGCAAGTGGTCGATGGTGAGCTGCGCCTGCGCCGCCCCGTGATGCCCTCCATGTTCACCCTCGATCTGGAGATCATCCGTCAGGACTGCCTCGGCTATCTCATGGAGCGCATGCCCCTGCCGGCTTGAGCGAACCGCCCTTCCATCACCGTCATAGGCACGGCCGGCACCTTGCACCATAATGGCGGGCATGCCGACCCAGCCGGAACCGACCACCATGTCCCACACCCGCTGCGCCACCCTGCTCCTGCTGCTGCCCACCCTGTTGCTGGGGGGCTGTGCCTCGCTCATCGGTGGACGCATGGCCGACAACCTGGCCAGCGCCATCGCCAATCAGGACGACCCCGCCACCGTGCGTGATGGCCTGCCCGCCTACCTGCTGATGATGGACGGCCTGGCCGAGGGTGACGCCGACGACGCCGGCACCCTGATGGCGGCCGCGCGCCTCAACGCCCTGTATGCCGCCGTCTTTCTCGACGGCACGGCCGAGGCCGATCGCGGCCTGGCCATGACCGACAAGGCGCTCCGCTATGCCCGCCGCGCCCTGTGCGCCAGCGAGGCGGCGGCCTGCGGCATGGCGGAGCTGCCCTTCGAGGCATTTCAGCAGCGCCTGCAACAGCTCGACGAAGACGACCTCGACGCCCTGTTCACCGCGGCCCAGGCCTGGCTGCTGTGGATCCAGCGCCGCAGCGACGACTGGTCGGCACTGGCCGACCTGCCCAAGGTGGAGGCCATGCTGGAGCGGGTGATCGCCCTCGACGACGCCTATGGCGACGGCCAGGCACACCTCTATCTGGGCATCCTGCGCAGCCTGCGCCCACCCAGCCTGGGCGGCAGACCCGAGCAGGGCCGTGCCCACTTCGAGCGCGCCATGGCCCTCTCCAAGGGCCGCGACCTCGCCGTACCGGTGGCCTATGCCCGCTACTACGCCCGCCTGGTCTACGACCGCGCGCTGTTCCAACGCCTGCTCGAGGGCGTGCTCGCGGCCGACCCCCATGTGCCCGGCCTGACCTTCAGCAACGTCCTCGCCCAACGCGAGGCACGCGCACTGCTGCGCGACGCCGACGACTATTTCCTCGACTGACCCGGAGTGATGCCATGATCCGCCCCGCCCGCCTGTTCGCCGCCCTGGCCTGCCTGCTGCTCGCCCTGCCGGCCGCTGCCACCACCTTCAAGATCGCCACCGCGGTGCCCGACGGCACCAGCTGGATGAAACAGATGCGTGCCGGCGCGGCCGAGATCAAGGAGCGCACCAACGGGCGGGTCCGCTTTCGCTTCTACCCCGGCGGGGTGATGGGCAACGACAACAGCGTGCTGCGCAAGATCAAGGTGGGCCAGCTGCACGGCGCGGCGCTCACCGGCGGCAGCCTGAACAGCGTCTACCCCGACGCGCAGATCTACTCCCTGCCCTTCACCTTCCGCGACTACGCCGAGGTGGACTATGTGCGCAGCAAGATGGACGCCGGCCTCATCGAGGGCCTGAAGACACACGGCTACGTCAGCTTCGGCATCAGTGAGGGCGGCTTCGCCTATCTGTTCTCACGCGCGCCGGTGGCCACCACCGCCGATCTGCGCCAGCGCAAGGTGTGGATCCCCGAGGGCGACCGCATCAACCAGGCGGCCTTCGCCGAGTTCGGTATCTCGCCCGTGCAACTGGCCATGACCGACGTCCTCACCGCCCTGCAGACCGGCCTCATCGACACCGTCGCCTCCACCCCGGTGGGCGCCATCGCCCTGCAGTGGCACACGCGGGTGAAGTACCTCACGGACACGCCCCTGCTCTACGTCTACGGCACCATCGTCATCAAGCGCCGGGCCTTCGAGCGACTGCAGCCCGCCGACCAGGCGGTGGTGCACGAGGTCATGGGCGGGGTCTTCCAGCGCCTCAACCGGCTCAACCGGGAGGACAACGAGAAGGCCTACGCGGCGCTGCGCCAGCAGGGCATCGAGTTCGTCGAACCCTCCCCCGAGGCGGTCGCCGAGTGGCGTGCCGGCGGCCACCGCGCCGTGGCCAAGATGGTAAAGGCGGGCTATCTCAGCCAGGCCCTCATCGACGAATTCAACCGCTATCTGGCCGAGTACCGCGCCAGTCATCCCGCCGATGGCGACACGACCCCGCCGTAGTGGCCTCAGCGGGCGGGCTGGCCCTCGGCCTCGAGGCGCGCAGGCCGCGCGGGGGGAAGGCCGTCATGACGCGTCATCGGGCCGCCGAGGGAGGCTGAGCAATGGGGGCTAGCCGCCTGCGCCGTCTCGCCCGCTTCAGCGCGCGCCTCGAAGACGGCCTGCTGATCCTGCTCCTCGGCCTCATGATCG
>JANTGX010000207.1 GCA_024762755.1 Gammaproteobacteria bacterium | reverse complement strand
ATTTTTGTCCGATAATCTTCAATCTGAACCGTAACTCTTTGATCTTGCTAGCCCGCCCCGTACAAACGGGGCGGTAATCCAGGGGGAAACAGGTCTATGGATCAGATCAACGAGTTTAACGGGCTAGAGCCCTTTTCTCACATACAGCCCAGGGTCTTCACGGCCAAGACTCATCCATATCTCCACCCAATGCAAGGGTGATTAGGCAACCCTGCCTCGCCAATATCAATCTTGCCGAGCCATTCGTCCCTGGCCGTAATAGCCGGATTTCGTTGCAAACACGGTGAGGTAACTTGGATATTGAGCGGGCGTTTTATGAGCCTGCTACCCAACCGACATCACAGCCCACGCCTTGCCGACTCTTTGCATCCTTCATCGGCACGGGTGCTGTGATCGTGCCGGCCACGGCTGTCCGGATTACCTGTAACCCCTATCCTTTCGGCGCGCTCAGCACATCCAGGCGCAGGCGGTGGCGTTCGTCGAACAGGCGGCGGGAGGCGAGCCAGAGGGCGGTGGTGACGCCGAAGCCGGTGCCGGCGGCGATGAGGAACATGATGAGAATCTGGTATTTGACGGCTTCCATGGGCGGGGCGCCGGCGAGGATCTGGCCGGTCATCATGCCGGGCAGGCTGACGATGCCGGCGGCGGCCATGGCGTTGATGATGTGCATCAGGCCGCTGCGCGCGGCGTCGCGGCGGATCTCGTCGATGGCTTCGCTGCGGGTCTGGCCGAGCATGAGGCGTTGTTCGATGACGGCGCGCTGCTGCCAAGCGGTCTGGGTCAGGCGGTCGAGGGCCAGGGCCACGCCGCTCATGGTGTTGCCGAGCATCATGCCGAGCAGGGGGATGGCGTACTGGGGTTCGTACCAGGGCTGGTTGCCGATGATCACCAGCAGGGCCAGCAGGGTGACGCTGAAGGAGGAGACGAACATGGCGCCGGTGCCTAGACCGTAACCCCACCAGCCCTTGAGGCGCCGTTTCTGCCGCGCCATCACCTCGTAGCCGGCGGCGGCCAGCATCACCAACGCCATGAGCCCCACCCACATCAGGTCGGCATTGGCGAACACGGCCTTCAGCACCAGGCCGACCAACAGCAGCTGCACCACGGTACGGCTGGCGTTGATGAGCAGACTGCGTTCCAACCCCAGGCGCAGGCGCCAACTGAGGCCGGCGAGCAGCAGGATGAGGATGGCGGCGAGCGCGAGGTCCAGCGGGGTCAGGGTGATCATGTTCATGGGCTGCCCTCCTGCAGGCCGTCCGCTTGCAATTGAAAGTGCCGCGCGGCCACCCGCGCCGCCTGCTCGCGGCTGTGGCTGACCCACAACACCGCGGCCTGCTCGCTCTCACGGTAGTCCGCCACCACCGCCTCCAGGGCGGCGATGCTGGCCTCGTCGAGACTGGCGGTCGGTTCGTCCAGCAGCAGGGCGCGCGGCCGGTTCATCAGCGCGCGCGCCAGGGCCAGGCGCTGTTTTTCACCGCTGGAGAGCCGCCCCACCTGCCAGCCGAGGGCCGCCTCGCTGAAGCCCAGCGGCGCCAGCCAGGGGCAGGGCGCCGGGGGAAAGTGCTCGCCCACCGTGTCCAGCCACCACTGGCTCTCCACCGGCAGCAGGGCCACCTTGCGGCGCCACTGCGGGGCGGGCATCTGCGAACAGGGCTGGCCGTCGAGGTAGGCCTCGCCCTCGTGTGGGTCGAGGTCGGCGATGGCGCGCAGGAGCAGGGATTTGCCGCTGCCCGAGGGGCCGCGCAGAGAGACGCACTCGCCGGCCGCCACTGTCAGGCTGTAGGGACCACGGCCCTGGGTGCGTATCTCGCTGACGCGCAGGCGGGGCTCGTTCACGGGCGATCCTTCCACCACCACCACTTGAGTCGTTCAGGGTCGTGGACGGTGTTTTCGGCGAAATAGACCGCGCAACGAAACACATACAACAGGCAACGGTCCAGCGGACCGCCCATATGCTCGCACAGCTGCTGATACAGTCGTTGCGGGGACTGCCCGCGCAAGTCGTCGATGGATTCGATGCCCAGACCCACCAGGTCTGCGGCAATGGAGGGACCGACGCCGGGGATGCGCTGCAGATTCTTGAGGGCGGTTCTGTCAGACATGAAAACAATAACCTGATGTGCTCAGCCAGCGGGCAGGCATCACCGCAAAAAAGAGGTTGCGGTGAGCACCGCCCTCCACCCATCGACACGGTCAATGTAGCGCGAATACCGTGCACGCCCACAACGATCGTCGGCACGCGGCTTTTTCGCCGACACGACGCCACACATCGCAGCACGACCACCGATCGACGTGTCAGGGTAAAATAATCCGCCGCGCCTTACGAGTACCCGCCGTGATCCACCTCAGCCAACTGCCACCCCTTGCGCTCTACGTCCACTTCCCCTGGTGCGAGCGCAAGTGCCCCTATTGCGACTTCAATTCCCACCAGCCGCACGGCGCCGTGCCCGAGGCGGCCTACGTGGATGCCCTGCTGGCCGACCTCGGCCAGGACCTGCCGCGGATGTGGGGGCGCGCGGTGCAGAGCGTATTCATCGGCGGCGGCACGCCGAGCCTGCTCTCGGCCGAGGCGGTGGACCGCCTGCTCTCCGGCCTGCGCGCCCTGCTCGCCTTGTCGCCGCTGGCCGAGATCACCCTGGAGGCCAATCCGGGCAGTGCCGAGCGGGCGCGTTTCGCCGAGTATCGCGCGGCCGGCATCAATCGTCTCTCCATCGGCGTGCAGAGCTTCCACGACGAGAGCCTGCAGCGCCTGGGACGCATCCACGACCGACGCGCCGCCATCGCCGCCGCCGAGGCGGCCCACGCCGCCGGTTTCGACAACCTCAATCTCGACCTCATGTTCGCCCTGCCCGGCCAGACCCCGGCCATGGCCAGCGAGGACCTGGCCACTGCCATCGACCTCGCCCCCGCGCACCTCTCCTGGTATCAGCTCACCCTGGAGCCCAACACTGCCTTCCACGCCGCACCGCCCGTGCTGCCCGACGACGACCAGGCCTGGCTCATGCAGCAGGCCGGGCAGGCGCAACTGGCCGCCGCCGGCTACGCCCGCTACGAGATCTCGGCCTACGCCCGCGAGGGCCGGCGCTGCGCCCACAACCTCAACTACTGGCGCTTCGGCGACTACCTGGGCATCGGCGCCGGCGCCCACGCCAAGCTCAGCGACGGCGCGCAGCAGCGCATCACCCGCCTGGCCAAGCGGCGCGGACCACAGGACTACCTCGACACCGCCGGCACCCCGGCCTGCGTGCAGAGTGAGCGCACACTTCGCCGCGACGAGTTGGGGCTGGAGTTCATGATGAATGCCCTGCGCCTGACCGAGGGCGTCGAGGCCGGGCTGTTCGCCGCCCACACCGGCCTGCCGCTGGCCACCCTGGAGGCGCCGCTGCGCGAGGCCGAGTCCCGCGGCCTGCTGCACTGGACGGTGGACCGGCTGCGCGCCAGCGAGCGCGGCCTGCAGTATCTCGACGACCTGCTCGGACTGTTCGTCGCCGCGGCCGAAGGCCATCCCTGAGACGCTGGCCCCGTCCCCTATTGGCGGTTATGCTCGGCGGCAGACCGTCGCCAAAGGAGAACGGCATGACTATCCGCACCCCCCTGCTCGCCGCGCTAACCCTGTTGCTCACCCTGGCCAGCCCGGCCCAGGCCTTCGACGATCAGCGCCAGGGCTTCACCGTCGGCCTCGGTCTCGGTTACGCGCACATGGACCTCGACTACGAACCCGGCGCCACCGGCCTCAACAGCGGTATCGCCAGCAGCATCCGCCTCGGCTTCGGCCTCGACGACCGGTTTTCCCTGCTCTACGTCAACGAGGGTGCCTGGTACCGGCGCCAGGGCCATGTCTGGTTCACCGGCCTGAGCGGGCTCGGCGCCACCTGGCACCTCTCCCCCCGCGCCCCCAGCGCCTACCTGCTCGGGGCCTTCGGCATGGGTTCCAGCTCGCAGCCCTTCAACGACGGCGTGGACGTGCACCGCGGCGCCGGCTATCTCCTCGGTGCCGGCTACGAATTCGCCCCCCACCTCAACCTGGAGGCCAACTACACCCGCAACCACTTCGACAAGGACCGCGGCCTCGCCGGCAGCGGCGCCTTCCGCCTGCTGTTCAACCTCTCCCTGTATTGACGCCGCGCCAGCGCGGAGCGGAGGGAAGACGGAAAGAGGGACAGAGACGGAGCGGGAAGCGCGAGAAGGGATGCGAGCGTGGGGTAGCGAGTGAAATCGCGAGGAATCGGCACAAACCGGCAGGGGCGCAAGCCTTGCGCCGCCACCAGACGAGGGCACCGACACATGCACCCCGGCAACAAGCTCCGACCGCTGGCCCTGGCCGCCAGCCTGGCCCTGGCCGGGCCGACCGCCGCCGAGGTGAGCCCCCTGCTGCTCGCCGGCGCCGCCATCGGCGGCGACACCCTGGTCGCCACCACGGCGCGGGATCTGGATGCCGGCGGGCTGATCTATCTCGGCGCCGGGGTGCTGGTCACCCCGTCCCTGGGGCCCATGCGCTATCAGTTCACCCTCGGTTACAAGTTCGACTCGGTGAGCTTCACCGATGGCGATTCCAGCCTCCGCGTCTTCCCCCTGGATGCCGTGGCCTTCTACAGCGCCGGCAAGGTACAGATCGGCGCCGGCGTGAGCTA
>JANTGX010000206.1 GCA_024762755.1 Gammaproteobacteria bacterium | reverse complement strand
CCGGCCTCGGCATGGATCAACTGGCCGGCGGCGTAGTCCCACAGATTCTGCCGGCCGTGCAGATAGACCTGGCAACGCCCGGCGGCGACCCAGCACCAGTCCAGGGCCACCGCGCCGAAGCTGCGCTGCGAACCATAGGGCATCTCACTCACCAGGCGCACGGCGAGTTCGCGCGGCAGGCGCTTGAAATCCACCAGAGCCAGGCTGCGCGAGAGGGGGCAGTCGGCCGCGCGGCAATGCAGGGCCTGGCCGTCGAGGCTCGCCCCGCGGCCGCGGCGGGCGCTGAAGCATTCGTCGCGCTGCGGGTCGTAAACGATGCCGAGCACCACCTCCCCCGCCTCGATCAAGGCCAGGGAGACGGCGAAATAGGGAATGCCGCTGGCGAAGTTGCTGGTGCCGTCCAGGGGGTCGAGACACCATAGACGCGGGGCCTGCGCCAACAGGCGTCGCTGCTCATCGGCGTGCATCTCTTCGCCGAGCAGGGGAATGTCCGGGTAGCGCAGTGACAAGGCTGCCACCAGGCGCCGCTGGGTGTCGGTATCGGCCTCGGTGACGATGCTGCCGTCGGCCTTGGTGCGGCAGCGGACCCGGGCAAAGTGGGGTTGCAGTGCTTCGCCGGCCACCGTCTTGACCAGGTCACACAGGGCGGGCAGATCGTCACAGGGGTGCATTGGCATTCCTAGTCGTGGATCAGGCGAAAGTAGTTGAAGGCCTGCGTGGCGCCGCCGGGGGTGATGTGCACCTCGGGCCGCGTCTCGGCCAGGGTGAAGCCCTCGCCCAGCGCCGCCTGCAGCCGCTCGGCGTCGTATTGCACCACCTCCAGGCCGCTGCAGTGCGTCGGCCCATCGGGGGCAAAGGCGGCAATGATGACCTGCCCGCCGGGGCGCACACCGCTGCGCAGGCGATCCACGTAACGCGTGCGTTCCGTCGCCTCGCGCAGAAAGTGGAACACCGCGCGGTCGTGCCACAGGGCCACCGGCTCGGGCGGCTCGAAGCGGGTGGCATCGGCCGCATACCAGGCCACCCGCTCCGCCTGCGCAGCCAACCGCGCCCGGGCATGGGCCAGCGCCGCCTCGGCGATGTCGAGCACCATCACGCGGCGATGGCCCGCCGCCAGCAGTTCATCCACCAGCCGTGAGGCACCCCCGCCCACGTCGAGGATGGGCGCGTCGTCGGCCAGGGCGCAGGCCTCGATCATCGCCAGGGAGGTCTCTGGCCGTGCCTGAAACCAGCTCACCTCCTCGGGCGAACGCTGCGCATAGATCTGTTCCCAGTGTCGTTTCGTGTCCATTGCTTCGACCTCTCGATGTGGATGGACCATCCGTTTGCCAAACGAGGCCAGAATAATAGACAGACCCGCGGCAAGGTGATATATCCTTACTTAATCACTTATAAATAGCCTTTCAGCCTTTCGCCCTCGCCGTTCACCCACAGCAGAGGGGCTGTGGGATACCGTCACCCGCCTCGAGAGCGGCCGACGGCCGGGCCTGGCCCTTGAAACCGAGCCCCTGCAGACAGCAACGCAGCATGCCCGATCTCTCGACGCTACGCAGCAAGATCATCGCCATCACCCTACTCGCCAGCGTCGGCATGGCCAGCGCCCTCTGGCTGCTCATGCGCGGCAACGAGCAGGCCCGCGAGAGCGAGCGTTGGGTGCATCACACCCTGTCGGTGATCGTGCAGACCAAGAGGCTGATCGCCGACCTGCACCACGCCGATGCCGACAAGCGCGCCTACATCATCAGCGGCGATGCCCGCTTTCTCGACCGCTACCGCGCCAGCAAACAGCAGGCCCTGGACGACCTGCAGACCCTACGCCAGCTGACCCGGGACAATCCCTCGCAGGGCGAGCGCCTGGACCGCCTGGAGCGCTACATGAAGGAAAAACTGCAGGCCTTCGATACGCTCCTGCGCATTCGCCAGGACGAGGGCTTCGAGGCGGCGCTGGCCGCCGTTCGAGCCGACCCCCAGCGGGCCCTGCTGCTCGACCTGCATCCGCTGGGCGATGCGGTGCTGGATGAGGAGAGGCGCCTGCTCAAGCTGCGCCAGGCGCGCCTGGAACAGGCCGAGCAACGCGAGCGACGGCTCATCTATGGTCTTGGGATCGTCCTCATGCTGGGCGTCCTCGCCCTCGCCTTCACCCTGCGCCGCGATCTGTTCCAACCCATCGCGCGCCTGCGCGACGAGGCCTTGCGGCTCGCCGGCGGTGACCTGGCGGCGCGGGTCACGCCCAGCGGGGGCGCCGAGCTGGCGCAACTGGCCGAGGCCTTCAACCAGATGGCGACCAATTTCCAGCGGCAGACGGAAAAGCTCACGGGCATCGTCGACAACATGGTGGAGGGGCTCGTGGTCATCGACGCGCGGGGCATCGTGCAGTCGCTGAACCCGGCCGCCGAGCGCATCTTCGGTCACCCAGAAGACGCCCTGCGCGGCAGGAACGTCAGCACCCTCATGCCCGAGCCGCATCGTTCCGCCCACGACGACTACCTGCGCCATTATCTGCAGGGCGGCCAGGCACGGATCATCGGCATCGGCCGCGAGGTGGAGGGCCTGCGCGCGGACGGCAGCCGCTTCCCCATGGAGCTCTCCGTGGCCGAGGTGACGGCCGGTGGCAAGCGCCTGTTCACCGGCCTGGTGCGCGACATCACCGAACGACGCGAGGCCGAGGACGAGCTGCTGCGCGCCACCGCCGAGGCCGAGCGGGCCAACCGGGCGAAGAGCGAATTCCTCTCGCGCATGAGCCACGAGCTGCGCACGCCGCTGAACGCCATCGTCGGTTTCGCCCAGGTGCTCGAACTGGAGGACCTCGATCCCCTCTCCCGGGAGAGCGTGGAACACATCCTCAAGGCCGGGCGCCACCTCACCGACCTGATCAACGAAATCCTCGACATCGCCCGCATCGAATCCGGCCGGCAGGAACTCTCGCCCGAGCCCGTGCACCTGCGCAGCCTGCTGCAGGACACCTGGAGCCTGATGAGGCCACTGGCCGATCAACGCCACATCCAGTTGGAGGAGAGCCTGCCGGAGGACTGCAATGCCTACGTCATCGCCGACATGCAGCGCTTCAAGCAGGTCCTGCTCAATCTCATGTCCAACGCCATCAAGTACAACCACGACGGCGGCCGCGTGACCCTCGCCTGCAGCGAACACAGTGAGGGCATCATGCGCGTCAGCGTCAGCGACACCGGGCCCGGCATCGTCCCGGCCGACCAGAAACGCATCTTCGAACCCTTCGAGCGCCTCGGCGCCGAGCAGACGGAGACCGAGGGCAGCGGCGTCGGCCTCACCCTGAGCAAGGCCCTGGTGGAGGCCATGGGCGGCCGGCTGGGGCTGGACAGCAGCCCCGGCGAGGGCACCACGGTATGGGTCGATCTGCCCACGGTGGACGAGGTGAGCAAAGACGAGCAGGCCCGCAGCGAGACCTCCAGCAGCAACATCATCGCCGCGGCGCAGGGCCTGCGACCCGCCACGGTGCTCTACATCGAAGACAACATTGCCAACCTGCGCCTGATGGAAGTGGCCCTCGGCCGCGCGCCACAGGTCGAACTGCTGCCCGCCATGCAGGGCAAACTGGGCCTCGACCTGGCCCTGGCGCACAAGCCCGACCTGATCCTGCTCGACATGCACCTGGCCGACATCCCGGGCCAGGACGTCCTCGTGCGCCTGAAGGCCAACCCTGAGACGCAGCACATCCCGGTGGTGGTGATCAGCGCCGATGCCACGCGCGGCAAGATCAAACGCATCCTGGCCGCCGGCGCCAGCGACTACCTGACCAAGCCCTTCAACATCAAACACCTGCTGCGCATTCTCCGGCGCACACTGGAAGACCGCACAGAGACGAAATAGACCATGTACAACATCGACACCCGTAGCGCCCACATCCTCATCGTCGACGACGAAGAGGCCAACGTCCTCCTACTACAACGGGTGTTGCAAAAGGCCGGCTACACGCGGCTGACCATTCTCACCGACCCGCGCCAGGCCCTACCCCTGCACAACGAACACCTTTTCGACCTGGTCCTGCTGGACATCAACATGCCGGGGCTCGACGGCTTTGCCGTGATGGCCCAATTCCAGGCCGAGGCAGCCAAGGGCGGCGACATGCCACCGGTCCTCGTCCTCACCGCGCTCACCGATCGCGATACACGCCTCAAGGCCCTGGAAGAAGGCGCCCGCGACTTCCTCACCAAGCCCTTCGACCGCGTCGAGGTACTCAGCCGGATCCGTAACCTGCTGCAGATGCGTCTGCTGCAGAATCGCCTTGCGGCGCAGAACATCATGCTCGAACAGCGGGTGGAAGAACGCACGCGGGAACTGCGAGAACGGGCCGACGAACTGGAGGCCACCCGCCAGGAGATCATCCGCCGCCTGGGCCGCGCCGCCGAATACCGAGACAACGAGACCGGCCTGCACATCATCCGCATGAGCAAGTATTCCGAACGCTTGGCCAAGGCCATGGGCATGAGCGACGTAGAGGCCGAACTCCTGCTCAACGCCAGCCCCATGCACGACATCGGCAAGATCGGCATCCCCGACAGCATCCTGCTCAAGCCCGGAAAACTGGACGCCGAAGAGTGGGAGACCATGCAGACCCACACCACCATCGGCGCCGAACTGCTCGCCGGCCACGGCTCCGACCTGATGGAGATGGCCCGCACC
>JANTGX010000205.1 GCA_024762755.1 Gammaproteobacteria bacterium | reverse complement strand
CGGCAGACGGGCGAGGGCCTGGATGCGGTCGGAGACGATGTCCTGGTGCGGCGAGAAGACGTCGTAGGGCAGGGTCTCCCAGTCGGGGAAGCCGAGCACCGGCAGGCCGTCGGCGAAGAAGCCGATCTCGTATTCCAGGCGCTGCGCCGTGGGCATGTCCGGCACCACCACCACCAGCGGCGTGCCGGCCTCCTGTGCGGCGCGCGCGACGACCAGTCCGGCACTGGCGCCATACAGCTGACCCCAGCGGGTGCGTTGTCCCGGGGTGGTCTGCAGGCTGGGGGCGAGGGGGGTGTGGCTGGTGAGGGGCTGGCTGGGGCGACGGGTTGCGGGCATGGAAACGGGGCTGGGCGATGGTGGAGCGGTATTGTAACGCGTGCGGGGTGTCTTGGGTGGTGACGGTCCGATCGAGGGCAGACGAGGTTCGCGGCGCCGCTCGGCGGGGCATCGTCGGTGGCAGGCCAAGGGTCCTGCCGTTGTGAGGACGGCCCTTCGCGAACGACACCCCATAGACCACACCCGCTGCCCGGCGTTCATGGCCTAGCCCCGATGTCCTCTCAATGCCCGCCCAAGGCCCGCTCAACGTCCCCCGGCGCAGGGAAAGGCCGCCTGCAGCGCGGCCAGCGTCAACCGCTCGGCCGATTGCGTCGCCAGTTCGGGATGGCGGCGGGCATGCTGGAAGACGATGCGCGCGGCCTCGCCGTAGGGCAGGGCGACGGGCAGGCAGTAGAGATCCGCGAGTCGCTCGCCGCCGGTGGCCTGGGCCAGTCGCAGGCGGGCGAGGCGGTTGGCGTGCTGCAGGGCGTCGAGCACGCCGCGCAGGTAATTGAGGCAGGCGAAGGCGCCGGGGGGCGGCGGGTCGCCGGCCTGGAGCGCCTGGTGGCAGCCCTCGGCCAGGCTGTTGCCGTCGCTGATGGTGTGCACCTCCACGGCGCCCACGGGGGTGGCCAGCAGGCAGCACAGCCACAGCCCGGGCCAGAGGCGCCGCGAACGGCCGCGGTTCTTCGTCAGGGACATGCTCAGGCCTCCTGCCCGATGACGGCCGGGCGGCGCCGCAGACGGCGGGCGAGGCCGTCCAGGGTGGCCAGCAGGGCGGGGATGACCACCAGCACCAGCACGGTGGTGAAGGCCAGGCCGAAACAGATGGTGGCGGCCATGGGGATCAGGAACTGGGCCTGCAGGGAGGTCTCGAAGAGCAGCGGGGTGAGGCCGGCGATGGTGGTCAACGAGGTGAGCAGCACGGCGCGCAGGCGCTGGCAGGCGGCCTCGACGATGGCCTCTTTGGCCGCCATGCCGCGGGCCAGCAGTTGCTGGTAGAAGGTGACCAGGATGATGGAGTCGTTGACCACGATCCCGGCCAGGCCGAAGAAGCCGAACAGGGAGAGCACGGTCAGGTCCAGGCCCATGAGCCAGTGGCCGACGATGGCCCCCACCAGGCCGAAGGGGATGATGGCCATCACCACCAGCGGTTTGCCGTAGGAGGCAAAGACCCAGGCGAGGATGATGTACATGAGCAGAAAGGCGAATACCGCGCCGCGCTTGAGATCGGCCATGGTGGTGGCCTGATCCTTGGCGCGACCCTGGAAGTCGGCGTGCACGTTGTAGCGGGCCTCGATCCCGGGCAGGACATCGGCCTGCAGGATCCGCTGGATGCGGTTGGCGTTGTTCTGGGTCGAATCCACGTCGGCGCGCACCGAGACGGCGAGCTGACCCTCGCTGTGACGCAGGGCATCGAAGCCGCGCCGCTGGCTCAGGCTGACCACCTCGAGCAGGGGCACGCTGGTGCCGTCGGCGAGAATGATCTGTAGGTCCTGCAGGCTGCCGAGCCGTCGGCGCACCTCTTCCGGCAGGGAGATGCGCACCTCCACCTCGTCCTGTCCCTGCTGGAAGAGCTGCACCAGCTGGCTGTCGAAGGCGGCACGCAACTGGCGGCCGACGTCCTCCACGCTCAGGCCCAGGGCGCGGCCCGTGGGGGTGAGGCGATAGACCAGCTGCTCCTGGCCCCAGGGGAGGTCGTCTTCCAGGGCGAGCACCCCCGGCATGGCCTTGAGGGCCTGTTGCAGGGCCTCGGCGGCCTGTTTCAGCCGGTGCGCATCGCTGCCGGTGAAGCGGACGTCCAGGTCGCGCCCGGGTGGGCCGGCGCGGCGCTCGGAGATGGTGAAGATCTCCACCCCCGGCGGTACCGGGGTGCGCCTCTGCCAGGCCTCGATGAACGTCCGGTTGCTGATGGTGCGCTGTTCGGAGGAGATCATCTCCACCAGCAGCGAACCGTGCTGGGCGCCGAAGCGTTGCGGCCCGCCGCCGGCGGTCTCCCCGGCCCCTCTGCTGGCCACGGCGGTGACTATCAGGTGGCCGCCGAATTCGCGCTCGGTCTCGTGCAGGGTCTGCTGCAGCTCGTGCAGAAAGGCGTCCACCCGTTCCTCCGGGCTGCCGGCGACGAAGGCCACCGAGGCGGTGATCAGGCGTCCTTCGACGCTGGGGAAGAAGGTGAAGCCGAGGCGTCCACCGGCCACCAGGCCGATGGCGAGGATGAGGGCCGCCACGGCGCTGGCCAGGGTCACCGCGCGGTGCGCCACGGCCCATTGCACGAGGCGGCGGAAGGGGCCGTTGCGAAAGCGGTCGAAGCCGGCGTCGAAGGCCAGGCGGAAGCGGCCAGCCGGGCGGCGGGTCTCCCGGCCGTGGCGCTCGAAGGCGGTGCGTAGGTGGCCGGGCAGGACCAGGAAGCTCTCGATGAGCGAGGCGAGGATGACGCAGATCACCACCAGCGGGATGGCGAACATCATCTTGCCGATCACGCCGCCCACCAGCATCAAGGGGATGAAGGCGGCCACGGTGGTCAGGGAGGAGGAGACCACGGGGGCGAGCATACGATAGGCGCCGCCTTCCACCGCCGCGGTGGGCGGTTCACCCTGTTGGAAGTGGGTGAGGGCGTCCTCGCCCACCACGATGGCGTCGTCGACGATGATGCCCAACGCCATGATGAGGCCGAACAGGCTGATCATGTTGATGCTGCCGCCGCTGAGGTAGAGCACGGCGAGGGCGGCCATGAAGGAGGTGGGGATACCCACCGCGACCCAGAAGGCGACGCGCCGGTTGAGGAACAGCAGGAGGATACCGATCACCAGCAGCAGGCCGCCACCGCCGTTGGTCAGCAGCAGGTTGATGCGCTCCTTGAGCAGATGCCAGATCTGGTCGTACTGGCGCAGCTCGATGTTGGGCGGCAGGCTGGGCCGGACGTCCTTCAGCCATTGCTCGATGGTGCGCGCGGAGACCAGGGAGTCGGCCGACTCGGCACGCGACAGGCGCAGCTCGACCACCGGCCGGCCGTCCACGTCCAGGGTCACCTGGTCCCGCTGCGGCCGACGTTGCAGCTCGGCGATGTCGTCCAGGCGCAGCAGACGGCCTTGGTCGTCGCCGATCACCGGCAGCTCGGCCAGGCCTACCAGGTTGCGGCGTTGTTCCAGGGCTCGCAGCTGGCGGGCGATGTCGGTCTCGCCCACGGAGCCGGCGGGCAGGTCGCGGCTCTCGGCACGGATGCGCGCGGCGATCTGGTCCAGGCTCAGGCCCAGCTCCAGCAGGCGCTCGTTGGGCACCTCGATGGCGATCTCCTCTTCCGGCAGGCCCTTGATGTCCACCTTGGAGATGCCGCGCGCCAGCAGTTCGTCGCGCATCTGTTCGGCCAACGCGCGCAGCTCGTCGCGGTCGCTGGTGCCGCTGAGCAGCAGCCGCGCCACGGGTTCGTAGCGGATGATGCGGCTGACTTCGGGCTCGTCGGCCTCTTCCGGCAGATTTCGTGACCTCGCCACCACCGCGTTGACCTTCTCCAGGGCCACGTTCATGTCCGTGTTTTCGTTGAACTCGAGGGTGATGGCAGAGATGCCGAGGGCCGAGGTGGAGGTGATGCTGTGCAGATTGTCGACGCTGCGCATTGCCTGTTCGAGGGGAATGGTGATGCCCCGCTCGACGTCCTCGGCGCTGGCCCCGCTCCAGGTCACGCGCACGCTGATGATGTCCAGCTCGAAGGTGGGGAAGAACTGGGTGTTGAGCTTGGCCAGGGCCCAGCTGCCGGCGAGGATCATCAGCAACATGAGCAGGTTGGCGGCCACCCGGTGGCGGGCGAAGAGGCGGATCAGGCCGCGAGGGCGGGCTTCGCTCACGGTGTCTCGGCCTGGACACGCACCTTCAGGCCCTCCATGGCATTGGGCAGGTGGGTGACGAGCACCGGAGTACCCGGGGCGATGCCGTCGGCGGTCAGCAGTAGCAGGCGCTGGCCCTGGGCGCCCAGGGTCTCGCCCAGCCGTTGCACGTGGTGGGCATGCAGGCGTCCGTCCACCACGCTGTATACGCGGTCGTTGCCGTACAGGGCCTCGGCGGGCAGGGCGAGGGTATTGGCCACCGGGGGCAGGTCGACCTCGAGGGGCAATACCTGACCGGGTATCAGTCGGTCGTCGTCGGGGTTGGCGCGAAACAGGGCATCGCGGCCACCGCGACCGGCACGGATCTCGCCGGCCAGCCGATCGAGGCGGAACGGCAGGCGCTCGCCGGCGAGGGTGGCCTGAGCGTTCGGCGGCGCCCCTCTGGCCAGGGCCGTGGTGACCGCCGGCAGGTGAACACTGGGGATCTGCGCGCGCAGGCGCAGGCTGTCCCGAGCGTACAGGCTGAGCAGGACCTCGCC
>JANTGX010000204.1 GCA_024762755.1 Gammaproteobacteria bacterium | reverse complement strand
TGGGGAACTGGTTGGCGGTGGTGAATTCCATCACGAAGTGGTCGCCGGCCGCCTCCGGCAATTCGCTGTTGGCGGCGTTCTGCACCTCGCGGCGCAGATCGGTGAGGCGCTTGTCGAAGGTGCGCTCGTCGATTTCCTCGAAGCGCACGCTGATGTCCGACATGCCCTCGCGGGTGTTGCTGATGACGAAGCGCACGTCGTCCACCTGGCGCAGGGCGTCCTCCAGAGGGTCGGTGACCAGGCGCTCGACGTCCTCGGTGGAGGCGCCGGGCAGGGGCGTGAAGATACCCACCCAGTTGAAGTTGATCTCCGGGTCCTGCGCGCGCGGCATCTGGAAGTAGCTGATGCTGCCGAGCACCAGTACCACCACGAAGGTGGCGTTGGCCAGCACGTGGTTTTCGAGGAAACGGCGCAGCAGGTTCACGGCGCGGCGGCCCGGCGACGCAGGGCGGCCCTCGGCCGGCCCGTCGCCCCGTTCGTCACGAAACCGTCATGTGTCGGCAATGCCCGTGTCACCGTGTGGGCATACCCTGGCCGGGTAGATCGAGAGACCTTATGGATGCCGCGAGGCGAGACCAACAGAGGACAATGTGAATGTTTTTCTTCATCAAGGAATGGCCCAACCGCAGTGCGACCCTGATGGCCGAGAACGGCACGGTGCTGTGGACCTTTGCCAATGTGAGCGAGGCGCGCCGGGTATGCGAGGAGTGGTACCGCGTGCAGGGTGAACAGGTGGACTACAAGCTGTACACCTTGCAGGATCCCGAACCGGCCGAGGAAGACGACACCAGCCTGCAGGACCTCTCCTGCGCTTGTTGCGCCGTCGGCTGAATGCAGGGGCCTCACGGATTGAGGCTCACCGTCTCGCCACCGCGCAGACGGTAACGGCCGGCGGTGATCAGGCGGGTCTCCGGGGGCAGCTCGGTCGGTGCCGGCCGACCCTCGATGGCCCCGGCTAGCGGCACGAAGCGGGCCCGCCCCGCCTCCACCACCATCACCCCCAGTTTCCCCTCCCGCCGCAGCAGTAGCGCCGCCGGAATGGCCGCGCGCGGATCTCGCCACACGATCTCCCCCGCACTCCCCACCGCTGCCGTCTCGTCGACGAAGCGCAGGCGGGCCTCGCGCGTGCGCGCCCGCGGGTCGACGGTATGCAGCAGTTGGCGCAGGCGCAGGGGATAGCGGCGACCATTGGCCTGCAGCGTGACTCGCTCGGGCAGGCTGTCGGCAAGGGCGGTGGCGAGCTGGGCACTGACCTCCAGGTGTTCGAGGTCGGTGAGGCGCAGCAGGGGGCTGCCCGGGCGTGCCAGCTCGCCCACCTGCCCCAGCCGTTCACGGACCAGTCCGGCGAAGGGTGCCCGCAGCTGGGTCTTGGCCAGATTTCGTTGGGCCTGCGCCAGTGCCGCGCGTTGTCCGTCGCTGCGTGCCTGCAGCGTGGCCACCGCCGCTTGGCGTTGGTGCAACAGCTCGTCGGACACCGCCTGTCGGCGCGCCAGGGTGCGCGCGCGTTCGAGCTGGTACTGGGCGAGTTCGAGGTCTGCCTGCAGGGCGGCGAGGGCCGCCCGCTCACGCTGCTCGGCGAGGCGCAGGTCGCGGTCGTCCAGTTCCACCAGCAGCGCTCCCGCTTTCACCGTGTCGCCCACCCGCACGCGCAGGCTGCGAATGGACGCCGTGACCTCGGCATCGAGCCGGCTGTCGTTCTCGCTGACGACCGAGGCCGGGGCGCGGCGCTCGACATGCACCGCCAGTTCGCGCAACGGCTTCGCCTCCACCGGTATGGCCTTGTTCAGCGGGGCATCGTCGGCCGCGACGGCCAGGGCGGGGACGAGGAGAAACAGCAGGGCGATGAGGTGACCCAGGCCTCGCGGCACGTCTCTGCTTGCAGGCATTCCCTACCTCTCTCTTCGCCCCTCGGGGGCGGTCCATTGGGTCGTGCGGGCTACAGGGTGGCCAGCACCTTTTCCGCCGCGACCAGGGTGGCCTCGATCTCCTTCTCGCCATGGGCGGCGGAGACGAAGCCGGCCTCGTAGGCCGAGGGTGCCAGGTAGACGCCCTCTTCCAACATGCCGTGGAAGAATAGCTTGAAACGGTCCAGGTCACACTGGGTGACTTGATAGAAGTCGGTGATCTGGTCGGCCTCGGTGAAGAACAGGCCAAACATGCCGCCCACTTGGTTGGTGGTCAGCGGGATGCCGGCGGCCTTGGCGCGTTCCTCGAGGCCGGCGCACAGGCGACCGGCGGTCTCGGCGAGGCCGGCGTGGAAGCCCGGTTGCTCGACGAGCTCCAGGGTCTTCAGGCCCGCGGCCATGGAGACGGGATTGCCGGACAGGGTGCCGGCCTGGTAGACCGGGCCCAGCGGCGCGATCTGTTCCATGATCTCGCGTTTGCCGCCGAAGGCACCCACCGGCAGGCCACCACCGATGACCTTGCCCAGGGTGGTGAGGTCCGGGGTCACGCCATAGTGCTGCTGGGCGCCGCCGAGGTCGACGCGGAAACCGGTCATCACCTCGTCGAAGATGAGCACACTGCCATATTCGTCGCAGATCTCGCGCAGCCCCTCGAGGAAACCGGGCACCGGCGGCACGCAGTTCATGTTGCCGGCCACCGGCTCGACGATGATGCAGGCGATCTGACCGCCGATCTCGGCGAAGGCCTCTTTGACCTGTTCGAGGTCGTTGTAAGTGAGGGTCAGGGTGTGCTCGGCCAGTGCCACAGGCACACCCGGCGAGGTGGGCACGCCCAGGGTCAGGGCGCCGGAGCCGGCCTTCACCAGCAGCGAGTCGGAGTGGCCGTGGTAGCAGCCCTCGAACTTGACGATCTTGTCGCGCCCGGTGAAGCCGCGCGCCAGGCGGATCGCGCTCATGGTGGCCTCGGTGCCGGAGTTGACCATTCGCACCATCTCCACCGAGGGCACCAGCTCACAGACCTTGTCCGCCATCACCGTCTCGATGCGCGTCGGCGCGCCGAATCCCAGGCCGTGGCGGATGGCCTCCTGCACCGCGGCGATCACCTCGGGATGGGAATGGCCGACGATCATGGGCCCCCACGAACCCACGTAGTCCACATAGCGCCGGTCGTCTTCGTCGACGATGTAGGCGCCTTCGCCGTGCTTGAAGAAGACCGGTTCGCCGCCCACGCCGCGGAAGGCGCGTACCGGTGAATTGACACCGCCGGGGATGTGTTTTTGGGCTTCGACGAAGAGCTCGTGGGAACGTGTCATGTGGGGACCTGTGCGAGTGTTGAGTGGACAGCAGGCCATCGCCACGCGGGGTGGCCGGCCGATGAAAGGGCGACAGTTTGCGTTTTTTTGCCGCTCCCCGCAACGCGGAGCGGTGCTGGTGTCAGCAGTGCGCGGTGGTCCTCAGCCAGCGGATCCCGTAGGCATCCAGGGTCAGGCTGCGTGTCTCCACGGGTTGGTGGCCGAAGAGGTCTTCGGCGGGCAAGGGGAAGTCCTCCGGCAGGCTGAGAGTCACCTCCTGCGAGGAGAAGTTGTGCAGGGCCAGGATCTGCTCCGAGTGTTGGCAACAGAGGTGCAGGATGCTGAACACCTGCGGGTGCAGGGACGGAAACTCGAAGGGGCCGAAGGGATCGAAGGCCCGTTCGTGGGTACGGATGGAGAGAATGCGTTTGTAGGCGGTGAAGACACGGTTCTTGAGGGAGCCGGTCTGATCCAGCTCCGCCTCCAGGGTCGCCAGGCCGAATTTCTCGCGATTGATGGAGCGGTAGATACCGCTGCGTTGCACGCCGTCGTAATAGTTCTGCGCGCCGATCAGGGAATGGAAATAGACGCCGGGAACGCCGGGCATGGCGAGCATCACCGCTTGCGATAGCAGCATGCGACGCACGCGGTTGTCGTCGTTGTCCTCAGGGTGGGTCAGCAGGTCCATATAGTTGCAATTGAGTTCGTAGGGCTTCTGCTCGTCATTGCCCACGGCGCGGTAGGACACCAGACCGCCGTGCTCGATGGTGGTCTGCACCAGGAATTCGATCTGCTCTTCGTCGAGGATGCCACTGGCCGCGCGCAGACCGATGCCGTCGTGGCTGGCGGTGAAGTTGAAGAAGCACACCTTGTCGCTGGGTAGCTCGAGGGTGCCGGCCCAGCGCTGCAGGATACGAGCGTCCTCGGTGAGGATGCCGTGCGCCAGCAGGGGTGGCAGGGCGAAGTTGTACACCATCTGCGCCTCGTCGTCGCCACTGCCGAAGTAGGAGACGTTTTCGGCATGGGGCACGTTGGTCTCGGTGATGATGATCACCTCGGGGGCCACCATGTGCAGCACCTCGCGCATGAGCTGGACCAGTTCGTGGGTCTGCGGCAGGTGTACACAGGGCGTGCCCACCTCCTTCCAGAGAAAGGCGATGGCGTCCAGGCGCAGCAGCTTAGCGCCCTGTTCGACATAGAACAGCAGGGCATCGAGGACGGCCAGCAGAACGCGGTAGTTCTTGTAGTTGAGGTCCACCTGGTCCTTGCTGAAGGTGGTCCAGATGTAGTGCACGTGGCCCTCTTCGTCGAGGAACTCCGAGAGCAGCGGCGTGGTGCGCGGACGTACCACCATGGACAGGTCGGTGGTCGGGTCCATCTCGATGAAGAAGTCTTTGTATTTGGGATCGCCGGCGAGGAAGGCCTTGAACCAGTATGAATAGCGCGAGACGTGATTGATCACGGCGTCGAACATCAGCCGGTACCTGGCG
>JANTGX010000203.1 GCA_024762755.1 Gammaproteobacteria bacterium | reverse complement strand
CAGCGGCTGTATATCGGCCATGCCACCGAGGTGGAACTGGATTCCGCCGGCCGCCTGCTGTTGCCGCCCAATCTGCGCGAGTTCGCCGAATTGGAGAAGCGTGCGGTGCTGGTCGGTCAGGGCAACAAGTTCGAGATCTGGAGCGAGGCGCTGTGGAATCAGCGGCGGGACGAATGGCTGGCCGAGGAAGACGATCTCGGCGAGCTGTCCGCCGAGCTGGAGTCCCTGTCGCTTTGACCTCGGGCTACACCCACCGCCCGGTGTTGTTCGACGAGGTATTGCAGGCATTGGACGTGCGCCCCGACGGCATCTACATCGACGGCACCTTCGGCCGCGGCGGTCATGCCGGCGCCATCCTCGAGCGCCTGGGGCCGCAGGGCCGTCTGCTGGGCCTGGACAAGGACCCGCAGGCGGTGGCCGAGGCGCAGCACCGGTTCGGCGGTGACGAGCGGTTCGAGATCGAGCGCGGTTCCTTCGCGCAGCTGGGGGTACAAGTGGCAAAACGCGGTTGGCAAGGGAAGGTGAACGGCATTTTGTTGGATCTGGGGGTGTCATCGCCGCAGCTGGACGACGCCGCGCGCGGTTTCAGCTTCCGTCACGACGGTGCACTGGACATGCGCATGGACCCCGACGAGGGGCAGAGCGCGGCCCAATGGCTGGCGCAGGCGAGCGAGGGCGAGATCGCCGACGTCCTGCATCACTACGGTGAGGAGCGCTATGCGCGGCGCATCGCCCGCGCCATCGTCGCCGCCCGCGCCGAGGCGCCCATCACGGGTACCGCGCGGCTGGCCGAGATCATTCGCCTGGCGCATCCGCGCTGGGAGCCGGGCCGTGATCCGGCCACCAAGAGTTTCCAGGCCATACGCATCCATATCAACCGCGAGCTGGACGACTTGCAGGCCTGTCTGCCGCAGGCCCTGGAGGCCTTGGCCCCCGGCGGGCGTCTGGCGGTGATCAGTTTCCACTCGCTGGAGGATCGCCGGGTCAAGCGTTTCTTCCGCGACGAGGCCAAGGGCGACAACTTTCCGCCCGACCTGCCGGTGCCGCAGTCGGCCCTCAACCCGCGGCTGCGCCTGCTGGGCAAGGCCATCCGCGCCGGCGAGGCCGAGTTGGCGGAAAACCCGCGCGCGCGCAGTGCCGTGTTGCGCGTCGCCGAACGGTTGGCGTGAGTTGGGTGATGCGGCATGAAGCGGCTGTGGCTCGCGGTATTGATCTTGGCGGTGCTGGCCTCGGCGCTGGGCGTGATCTACGCCAAGCACGAGAACCGCAAGCGCTTCGTCCACTTGCAGGCCTTGGAGCGCGAGCGTGACGCCATGGAGGTGGAATGGGGCCAGTTGCAGTTGGAACAGGGGACCTGGGCGACGAACAGCCGGGTCGAGCGCGTGGCGCGCAAACGTCTCGGCATGGTGATGCCGGACGCTGAATCGGTGGTGATTATCCGCAAATGATCGGGCACGACGACAAGCAGGACTCTCGACAGGACTACCGCGGCCGGCGCCGCCTGGTGCTGGGCGTGCTCGCCCTGGCCGGCGCCGGTCTGGTGGCCCGGGCGGTGGATCTGCACGTGCTGAACAAGGAGTTCCTGCAGGGTCAGGGGGCGGCTCGCTACCTGCGTGTGGTGGAGGAGCCGGCCCACCGCGGCATGATCACCGATCGCTTCGGTGAGCCCCTGGCCATCAGTACGCCGGTGGACTCCGTGTGGGCCAACCCGCAAGAGCTGATCCAGCAGCGTGAGCAGTGGGCCGCGCTGGCCCGTGCCCTGGGCATGCCGCGCACCGACCTGGAGCGCCTGCTGGCGGCGCGCCGCGATAAGGAATTCGTCTATCTGCGTCGCCGCGTCAACCCGGACATGGCGCGGCGGGTGGCCGCCCTGGAGATCCCCGGCGTGGCCCTGGCCCCGGAATACCGTCGTTTCTATCCCGCCGGTGAGGTGACCGCCCACGTGGTCGGCTTCACCGATGTGGACGACGCCGGGCAGGAGGGCATGGAGCTGGCCCTGGACGACCGCCTGCGCGGCGTGCCCGGTGCCAAGCGCGTGATCAAGGACCGCCTCGGGCGCATCGTCGAGAGCGTCGAGCGGGTGCGCGAGCCCCAGCCCGGCGAGGACGTGGCCCTGTCCATCGACCGCCGCCTGCAGTACCTCGCCTACCGCGAGCTGAAGGCCGCGGTGCGCAAGAATCGCGCCGACGCCGGCTCCGCGGTGATCCTCGACGTGCACACCGGCGAGGTCCTGGCGATGGTCAACCAGCCCGCCTACAACCCCAACAACCGTGGCAAGCTGAAGCGCTCCCACCTGCGCAACCGCGCGGTCACCGACGTCTTCGAGCCCGGTTCCACCATCAAGCCGATCACCGTCGCCGCGGCCCTGGAGACCGGGCGCTTCAACGCGCACACCCCCGTGGACACCCGTCCCGGCTATTTCCGCGTCGGCCGCAAGACCATCCGCGACTTCCGCAACTACGGCCTCATCGACGTCTCCACCGTGATCCAGAAGTCCAGCAACGTGGGCGCCAGCAAGCTGGCCCTGTCGCTGAGCCCGGAGACCCTGTGGAAGGCCTACGCCAGCGTCGGCCTGGGCGAATCCACCGGCAGCGGCTTCCCCGGTGAGTCCGGCGGCCTGCTGACCGACTTCGGCGGCTGGCACGACATCCAGCGCGCCACCGTCTCCTACGGCTACGGCATGTCCGTGACCACCCTGCAACTGGCGCGTGCCTACGCCGCCCTGGCCGGCGACGGCCGCCCCCTGCCGGTGAGCTTCACCCGCCGCAGCGCCGCCGAGGCCGCCGAGCTGGCCGCCCTGTACGAGCCGGTGCTGAGTGTGTCCAGCCTGCGCGCCGTGCGCCGCATGATGGAGCGCGTGGTGGCCAAGGGCGGCACCGGCACCCGCGCCGCGGTGCCCGGCTATCGCATCGCCGGCAAGACCGGCACGGTGAAGAAGTCCGGCGCCGGTGGTTACGTCGAGGACAGCTACATCGCCGTCTTCGCCGGCCTCGCCCCGGCCAGCGCGCCGCGCCTGGCCATGGTGGTGATGATCGACGAGCCGCGGGGCGAGAAGTACTACGGCGGTGCCGTGGCCGCGCCGGTGTTCGGCAAGGTCATGGCCGGCGCCCTGCGCCTGCTGGACATCCCGCCGGACGACATCCCCTCCATGCCCGGCCAGCGGCTCGCCCTGCTGCGCGCCAACGGCGGAGGTGGCCAGTGATGCGCGCCACACAGAATCTCCCGCAGCGCAGTCTGCGCGCGTTGCTCGCCGGCATCGTCAAGCTGCCCGGACTCCCCGAGGCGCAGATCGGCGGCCTGGCCCTGGACAGTCGTCAGGTGAAGCCCGGCGACCTGTTCTTCGCCCTCGCCGGTCAGCACGCGCACGGCAAGCAGTTCATCGCCCAGGCGCTGGAGCGTGGGGCCGCGGCGGTGCTCGAAGAGGCCCCCTGGCCGCGCCAGCGGATGGCGGGCACGGTGCCGGTGATCGCCACGCCCGAGCTGGGCTTCCGCCTGGGCAGCATCGCCGCGCGCTGGTTCGGCGAGCCCTCGCAGGCCATGAGCCTGATCGGCGTCACCGGCACCAATGGCAAGACCTCGGTGAGTCACTTCATCGCCCAGGCCCTGGCCGAGGAGGCCCCCTGCGGCCTGCTCGGCACACTGGGCAACGGCCTGGTGGGCGACTTGACGGCCAGCAGCCATACCACCGCCGACGCCATCACCCTGCAAGGTCTGTTGGCCGAACAGCAGGCGGCCGGCGCGCGCAGTGCGGTGATGGAGGTCTCCTCGCACGGCCTGGAGCAGGGCCGCGTGGCCGGCGTCGCCTTCGACGTGGCGGTCTTCACCAATCTCACCCACGAGCACCTGGATTACCACGGCGACATGGCGGCTTACGGCCGCGCCAAGCGCCGCCTGTTCGAGACCCCGGGGCTGAAATACGCGGTCATCAATCTGGACGACAGCTTCGGCCAGTCCCTGCTCGCCGGCATGCCCGGTGCCGTGGGCACGGTCAGCTACGGCTTCGACGATGCCTTCCTGCCGCCTTCGCTGCTCGGCTCGGCGCTGGAGCTGGACGACCAGGGCCTGCGCTTCCGCATCGACAGCGACTGGGGCAGCGGCGAGTTGCGGGTGCCCCTGCTGGGCCGATTCAACGCAGAGAACCTGCTCGCCGCCTTCGCCGCCCTGCTGGCCAGTGGGCTGGCCTTCGACGAGGCCCTGGCGCGGCTCTCCCGGGTGCAGCCGGTGCCCGGGCGCATGCAACGCCAGGGTGGCGGCGCCGACCGGCCGCTGGTGGTGGTGGACTACGCGCACACCCCAGATGCCCTGAGCCAGGCCCTGAGCGCCCTGCGCGCCCACACCACGGGCCGCCTGAGTTGCGTGTTCGGTTGTGGCGGTGAGCGCGACGTGGCCAAGCGACCGCTGATGGCGCGCGCCGCCGAGCAGGCCGCCGACCGCCTCATCGTCACCGACGACAACCCGCGCGGCGAGAGTCCCGAGGTGATCGTCGCCGACATCCTCGGCGGCCTGCGCGAGGCCGACGCGGTGCGTGTGATCCACGACCGTGCCGAGGCCATCCACCAGGCCGTCGCCGAGGCCGGTCCCGGCGACGTGGTGCTGGTGGCGGGTAAGGGCCACGAAGATTATCAATGGATTGGCGACGAGCGCCGCCCCTTCAGCGACGCCGACGTGGTAAGCGCGGCCCTGGCCGGGGAGG
>JANTGX010000202.1 GCA_024762755.1 Gammaproteobacteria bacterium | reverse complement strand
GGCCTGGACGAGGGGATCTCCACCCGCCTGCTGGTCTACGCCGCCACGCTCATGCGCGACGGTGTCGAACCGGTGGATGCCTGTCGCATGGCCCTGGTGCGCCCCATCACCGACGATGCCGATATCCGCGACACCCTGGATCACGCCATCGACGCGGTCTTCGCCTGAGGCCATGGCCGGTCTGCAGTCGACGAAGGGGAGAGAGATGAGTCTGAGTGACGCCGAGATGCTGGCCTACCGCGAGGAATTGCGCTGCGGTTTCAGCGAGTTGGACGAGGTCTTCGAGGGTTGCATGCAGGGCGCCGTGTCCCTGCTCTCGCCACAGGGCATCAAGGACTACCTCGAAGGCGCCTCGCTGATCTGCATGATCGGCCGCGGCTTCGAGCCGGTGCTGGTGTATCTGGAAGAGATGCCGGAGGTGGCCTCGAAGCTCGGCGAGGACACCCTGCAGAGGGTCTCGCAGGCGGTGTGGAAGATCTCGCGCACCCCCAACGGCATGGCCATCCCGTCCTTTCTGCAGACCATCGCCGAGGCCGCACGCCGCCTCGGCAGCGCGGAATCCCTGCAGCGCTACATCGACCTGGTGCTGGACATGATGGAGCGCACCGCCGGCTCCATCCACGGCATTCACGCCACCCAGCCCAGCCCCGGCGCCGTGCCCCTGTTCGAGCAGATGCCCTTCCTCCTGAGTCAGCTCTCCCTGGTGGGGCTGAAGAAGTGGGTGGACTACGGGGTGCTGCACTACAACGACCACCCGGACCGGCAGAAGGACTACTTCAGCCTGCAGTCCGCGGACAGCCGTGCCGTGTTGCAGCGCGAGCGCTACGGCACCCTGTTCATGGACAACGAGCGCAAGCTGGACATGTACCTGCGCGCCCTGTGGCAGGAGCACCCCCAGCTGGTGCCCTACTCGGAGGCCTTCGACGAACTGCGCAAGCCGCGCCCCTATTTCGACGACCTGGGCGTGCGCGTGCCCGATGTGCTCAACGACAAGTGCGGGGTCAGCGGTATCGATCGTTACCGTGCCTTGCTCGCGCACATGGCCGCGCACCGGCGCTGGAGCGCGCGCATCATCGCCGACAACTACAGCCCCTTCCAGCGGGTGGCCACGGAGCACTTCGAGGATTGCCGGGTGGACCACCTGGCCATGCGCCGATATCCCGGCCTGCGGCGTCTGTTCCTCGCCCTGCATCCGCGGCCCGCGGAGGACGCCTGCCACGCCGAGGAGGAATCCTGCATCCTGCACCGCCTGGCCATGGTCTCCTACGCCATGATGAATCCCGAGCATGGTTACCAGAATCCCTTCGTCATCGAGTTCGCCGACAAATTCCGCGCGCTCATGGCCGACGGTGAGGGCAGTACCAAGGAGATGGCCGGGCTGGCCCTGTCCTTCATCGCACGCACCCGCCTGCAGTCGGACCAGCTGCCCAAGGTGCATTTCACCGACACCGAGGTGCACTACCGCGACGACAACCGCCACCTGTGGCAGTTCATCGAAGAGGGCGACGAGGAGGAACAGTTCGAGGAGGAGCGGCGCCGTGCCCCGGAGGAAGAACCGCAGGGTCTGCCGCCGCGTCACTATCCCGAGTGGGACTACCACAGCAAGACCTACCGCCCGGACTGGGTGAGCCTGTACGAGAGCCTGCACCCCAGCGGCCGGGCCGCGGACATCGACCGCCTGCTGACCAAGCACGCCGCCGTGGCCAAGCACCTCGAGCGCCTGCTGGACATGCTCAAGCCGCAGAACTTCGTCCGCGTGCGCTACCAGGAAGAGGGCAGCGAACTGGATCTCGACGTGGCCATCCGCTCCCTCATCGACCTGAAGAGCGGCATCACCCCGGACCCGCGCATCAACATGAGCCACAAGCACGACAGCCGCGATATCGCCGTGATGCTGCTACTGGACCTCTCCGCCTCCCTCAACGACATCCCCGAGGGCTGTGCGCAGAGCGTCCTGCAACTCAGCCAGGAGGCGGTGGCGCTGATGGGATGGGCCATCGAGCGCCTGGGCGACAGCTTCGCCATCGCCGGCTTCTCCTCCAACACCCGCCACGAGGTGCGCTACCAGCACATCAAGGGCTTCAGCGAGCATTGGGGCGACGAGGTGAAGGGGCGCCTGGCGGCCATGGAGGCCGGCTACTCCACGCGCATGGGCGCCGCCCTGCGCCATGCGGCCCACTACCTGGGGGCGCGCAAGGAGGAGAAGAAGCTGCTCCTGGTGCTCACCGACGGCGAGCCCTCGGACATCGACGTCCACGACCCGGAGATGCTGATCCACGACACACACAAGGCGGTGCAGGAGCTGGACCAGGACGGCATCTACACCTACTGCATCAATCTCGATCCCAACGCCGACGACTACGTCGACAAGATCTTCGGCCAGCAATACACGGTGATCGACAAGGTGGAGCGCCTGCCGGAGAGGCTGCCCCAGTTGTTCCTCGCCCTGACCAAGTAGGCATCAGCCCCGCGCAGTGCCGCCTTCGATTTGCCTGCTGCCTGTCACGCCTGGGCCACCGGTCGTACCGACCTGCGGTCCATCGAGCCCTGTGCGGTGCGGGGATTCTGCGCTACCTTTGCCCAGCTTGCGTCCTGCGTGATGGCCATCTGCAAAACGACTTCAGCGTGTTCCTATGGCCGCAGGCGGCCGACCAGTACCTCGACCTTCAGGAGATCCCATGAGTGACACCACCCTCGACCTGCTGCGCCACGGCGAACCCGTGGGCGGCCGTGCCTATCGCGGCCACGGCATCGACGACCCCTTGAGTGAAAAGGGCTGGGCGCAGATGTGGGCGGCGGTGGGCGGCGAGCACGCCACGCCACCCTGGACGCGCATCGTCAGCTCGCCACTGCTGCGCTGCCGGGACTTCGCCGAGGCCCTGGGCCTGAGCCACGGCCTGCCGGTGGTCGTGGAGGGCGATCTGCGAGAGGTGGGTTTCGGGCGCTGGGAGGGGCATACCCCCGAAGAGATCCGCCAGGCCACACCGCAGGACTACGCCGCCTTCTTCCGCGACCCGGTGCACAACCGGCCGCCCGGGGCCGAGCCGCTGGCGGCCTTCGTGGCGCGTGTGGTTGCGGTCTTCGAGCGGCTCCAGGGCGCGTATGCGGGGGAACACCTGTTGCTGGTGGTGCACGCCGGCGTGGTTCGCGCCGTGCTGGCCCATGTCCTGGCGGCGGATCTGGCGCGGGCCTACCGGGTGAAGGTCGACAACGCGGGGATCAGCCGTGTGGTGGTCGGCGAGACGGGCCCGCAGCTGGTGTTTCACAACCGCCGGCATCTCTGAGCGGTCCCTCCCGGCACAGCAGACAGCTGTTCACCCAGCGCCAGACCACCCAGGCGGAAAAGAAGAAGATAGCCGAGAAGGCCAGGCCGATCAGGCCCTCCAGCGCGCCCACCTGGGCGCCGTCGGGGGGGAACAGGGAGACGGCGCTGCCGAGCAGGCCGAGCCCTGTGAGCAGGGCCACGGCCAGGTAGCCGATGAGGCGGCGCAGGCCGCCGAGATGGGTGTGGGTCATGCTGCCTCCCCCGGGGCGGGTCCGGCGAGCTGCCGGTCATCGCCCCATCGTCAGAGTATAGACAGGGGAAGGGCGTTCAGTCGGCGATCACCACCTGGTTGCGCCCGCCGGCCTTGGCCGCATACAGGGCCTTGTCGGCGGCGGCGTTGACCGCCTCGCCATCGGCATAGCCGGCATCGCCGGCGATACCGGCGCTGAGGGTGACGGAAAAGGTCGTCTCGCCGTGGCGAAAACGCAGCGCGGCAAAGGCCTGCCGGATCTGCTCCAGTGCCTGGCGGGCGTCCTGTGGCGTGCAGCCGGGCAGGACCACGGCGAACTCCTCGCCGCCGTAACGGCCCACCGGATCGCTCTGCCGAAAGCGCTGTTGCAGCAGCCGCGCCAGGGCCTTGATCACACGGTCGCCACTGAGGTGGCCATAGCGGTCGTTGACCTGCTTGAAGTGGTCGATGTCCAGCATGGCGAAGCTCAGCGGCAGGCCGCTGCGCTGTGCCCGCGCCACCTCCGATGCCAGTTTTTCCTTGATCACCGTGTGCTTCAGCAGGCCGGTGAGGCTGTCCAGCAACATGAGTGAATTCAGCGTGCGCGCCCGTTCCGCGCGCACGCCGACGGCGGCCACCAGGTGGGCATCGTCGATGGGCTTGGTGAGAAAGTCGTCGCCCATCTGCAGCGCATCGAGTTGCTTCTCCACGTCGGTCTCGGAGGAGAGGTAGACGATGGGGGTGCTCAGCCAGGCCGGTTGTTGCCGGATCAGACGGGCCAGCTCCAGCCCGGTGCAGCCGGGCAGGTAGAGGTCCATGAGGATGAGTTCGGGTCGCTGCTCGGTGAGGGTCGAGACGATCTCCTGCGGCTGGCTGAGGCAGCTCGCCTCCATCCCCGCCTGCTCCAGGACCAGGGCATAGCGCTCGGCCAGGGACGGGTCGTCCTCCACCACCAGTACGCGGTAGGGGGCCTGCGTGCCGCCCAGGGTCAGGCGGTCGAGGCTGTCCACCAGGTTGGTCACGTCCAGGGGCTTGAGCAGGTAGGCATCGCCGCCGGCGCGCACCGCCTGTAGGCGCGCCTCGAAGCGCCCGTCGCTGGCGACGAAGATCACCGGCAGGTCGTCGCGCTGGCAGGCCCGCAGGCCGCGCACCAGGGCCGCCCCGGCGAGGATGTCGCCGTCCAGGCCGATGTTGACGATGAGGG
>JANTGX010000201.1 GCA_024762755.1 Gammaproteobacteria bacterium | reverse complement strand
CTGGAGTGCGACTGCGACATCCTGCTGCCGGCGGCGGTGGAGGGCCAGATCACGGCCGACAACGCCCCACGTATCCAGGCCCGGCTCATCGTCGAGGCGGCCAATGGCCCGGTCACCTTCGAGGCGGACCAGATGCTCAACAAGCGCGGGGTGGTGATCCTGCCCGATGCCTATGTGAATGCCGGCGGGGTGATCGTTTCCTACTTCGAGTGGATCCGTAACCTGTCCCACATCCGCTTCGGCCGCATGCAGCGCCGTTTCGACGAGATGCGCGGCCACTATCAGGTCGAGGCGCTGGAGCAGCTCACCGGCAAGGTGGTACCGCAGTCGCTGAAGGACCGCATCGACGCCGGCGCCAGCGAGCTGGATCTGGTGCGTTCCGGGCTGGACGACTCCATGCGCCAGGCCTTTCAGGATATCCTCGAGACCCGCGCACGCAATCCCCAGATCGACGACCTGCGCACCGCGGCCTTCGCCCTGGCCATCGACAAGATCTCGCGTTCCTACCTGGATATCGGGGTGTATTGAGTGGGCGCCGAAGGGCCGCCGTCGCGGCTGCCGGCGGGCTAACCCCGTTGGTCCAGCTCGTCCTGTAGCTGCAGGTAATGTTCTTCCATGCGGGCGTAGCGTTTTTCCAGTTCGAGCAGGTCCTGTTCCTTCGCCAGCAGGCGCTTTTTCAGCGCCTCGTCTCCCTCGGCCGGCGACGTGGCTGGTGAAGGTTCGAGCAGGGCCTGGATCTGATCACACAGTAGCTGGTTCTCCTCTTCCAGCCCCTGGATGCGCTCCTCCAGCGCTTTGTCTGCCTCCACTTCCACCTCCACCTGGGTGATCTTGCCCGCGCCCGAGGCGGCATTCTCCATGATGACCATGAACTCGCGCTCGGCCAGTTGCAGCTCCTTCTGCAGATTTTCCTTCTCCCGCGACATCTGCGAGAGGGTGTGTTCCAGTTCGGAGAGCTTGGCCCCCTGCTTGATCTTTTCCCGCAGCTCCTTCTCCAGGCGGCTGTTGTTCTGGTAGGAGTTGTTGAGCCGCTCGCGCAGGTCGAACAGCTTCTCCTTGAACTTTTCCAGGCTCTCGATGCGTTGCAGGCAGGTGGCGAGACGCTCCTCCAGGGTGTTTATCTGGTCGTCGAAGGTCTGATGCACCTGGGTGTAGTAGTCGACCACCGGCCGCCAATAGTGGCCGTCGTCGTCGGTGCTCTCCTCCATCAGCCGGATCTCTCCCGTCAACACCTGCAGGCGCAGGGTGCAGGCGGCACGCAGCTGCTCCGTCTCGGTGCCGTTGCTGCCCAGGCGGGCCTGCTTGTCGCGGGTCCTCTGCACCTCGGCGCGCAGGTGGTCCAGCAGCCCCGGCTCCGTGCTGAGGGTGGCCACGTCGGCACTGGAGAGCCGATAGAGGCGGCGCAGGAGGAAGACGATGACGCCGATGGCGGCGAGCAACAAGAGGCCCAGCTCGATGATCAAGCTGAGGTGAAATTCGTGTGAGGTGAGAAATTCCATGTCTGCCGGCGGTCCTGTCCGAGTGAGGGGCACAGACGTGCCCAGACACTCATCGGGTGTTTCCGGGGCAAACTTGAGGGCGTTTCCTGCCAGATCTGTCAGTCAGGTCTTAGCGGCGCCGTCGGCCCCATGTCTTGGCGACCAGCAGCAGGCCACCGACCAGCAATATGGCGAGCAGGCCAAGGCCGGCGGCGTGGGCGGGGGCCAGCAGGTAATGGAGCAGGCCCTCGGGACCTGCGTGGCCGGGGTGGGCCAGGGCCGAGGTGCTGAGGCCGAGCAGGCCCAGGATGGACAATTGGTGTCGTTGCATGGTGTTTCCTCCGCGGACTGTGCCGGGTGTGCCGGCTATTCTTCGTCCAGCTTGCGCCGGAACACGGTTCCCTTGCACTTGGGGCAGGGCGGGATGTGGCCGGGCTTGGTGAAGTGCAGTTCCTCGCCACAGTTGACGCACACCAGTACGCCGGGGCCGGTGATCTCGCCGGTGTGCCATTCCGCCAGCCGGGCCCGCTCGGCAAGCAGGATCCACTCCACCTCGGTGGGATCGACCAACAGGGAGAGGGCGTCTAGGATGCGCGCCTCGATGAGTTCGAGATCCATGCGCAGCCAGTCCTTCAGCTCCTTGGCCTCGTCGCTGTGGAGGAACGAGGCCGCGGAATGCAGGTCCCGCTTCAGATACTCGGCGATCTTCTCGGCCTCCTCGCGGGTCAGCTCGCCCAGCTCGGTGGCCTTTTCGGCGGCGGCGTCCACCAGTTCGTCGATCTTCGGCTTGATGCCTTCGCCCGCTTCGGCCACTGCCTGGCGAACCCGTTCGAGCATGCGCTCGTAGGCATGGACGTGTCTTTCGTGCTGGGTGTTCTGTTCTTCGTTGCTCATCTCACTGCCCCTTGCTCTGCGGCCGCTGGCCACCTGGTGGAAACCGCGCAAGTATGAAAGAGCACGCCGGCCAAGTCGAGGCGTGGATCCACCCGGCGCGACATCGATCTGACTCATAATGAGGTTCCAGACTAAGATGGGCCGGAGAAGCGACCGGGAGTCCACGTGCTCGATCTACGCCAACACGACAAACAACTGCACCTGCTGGCCGGTGTCCTGCTCACCCTCGCGGCCTATCCCTTCGTCGGCTATCTCGCGGTGGCCTTTGCCATCGCCGTGGGGCTGGCGAAGGAATACGTCTGGGACGAGATCGTGCCCGGCGGCTGCCCGGACATCTGGGACGCCGTGGCCACGGCGCTGGGGGCGCTGCTGGCGGCGGCGGGTCTCTTTTTGTCGGGGTGGATTTGAGGCGCGAGTGCGCCGGTGTCAAAGGGGGGCAAAGAGTTCCTGCAGCAGGGCGGCGTCCAACGCACCCTCCACCCCTTCGTCGTCCCGGGCGTAGACGCCCTCCGCCAGCGCCTGCTTGCGCGCCTGCAGGGCGATGATCTTTTCCTCCACGGTGTTTTCCGTGATCAACTTGTAGACGAACACGGCCTTGTCCTGGCCGATGCGGTGGGCGCGGTCGGTGGCCTGATTTTCCGCCGCCGGGTTCCACCACGGGTCGTAGTGGATCACGGTATCGGCCTCGGTGAGGTTGAGGCCGACGCCGCCGGCCTTGAGGCTGATGAGGAACACCGGTGCGGCGCCGCTGCGGAAACGCTCGATGGCCGCGTCGCGCTTGCGGGTCTGGCCGGTGAGCTTGCTGTAGGCGATGCCGGCCTCGTTGAGGCAGCCTTCGATGCGGCCGAGCATCTTGCTGAAGGCGGAAAACAGCAGGATGCGCCGGCCTTCCTCCACCATCTCCGGCAACAGCTCCATGAGCATCTCCAGCTTGGCCGATTCCTCCACCTTCCTCGCCTGTGGCAGGGACAACAGGGAGGGATCGCAGCATACCTGGCGCAGTTTGAGCAGGGCGTCGAGCACGGTGATGTGGCTGCGCGCCAGACCCCTGGCGGCGATGGCCTCGCGCACGCGCTTCTCCATGGACAGGCGGATGCTCTCGTAGAGCGCGGCCTGCGCGGTGCCCAGGCGCACGCTGCGCACGATCTCGGTCTTGGCCGGCAGCTCGGCGGCCACCTCGTCCTTGCGACGGCGCAGCATGAAGGGGGCGACCCGGCGCGCCAGGCGCCGGCGCTGTTCTTCGTCGCCTTGTTTTTCGATGGGGGTGCGGAAGCGTTTGCGGAAGGTGGTCTCGTCACCCAGCAGGCCGGGCAGGGTGGCGTCGAACAGCGCCCACAGCTCGCCGAGGTGGTTTTCCATCGGCGTGCCGGTGAGGCACAGGCGGTGGCGGGCGTCGATCTGGCGCACCACCTGGGCCGCCTTGGCGCGCGGGTTCTTGATGGTCTGCGCCTCGTCCAGCACCAGGTAGTGATAGCGCCGGGCGAGCAGGCTGTCGGCATCGCGCGGCAGCAGGGGGTAGGTGGTGAGCACCAGGTCGTGGTCGTCGATTTCGTCGAAGTGCGCGTGGCGATCCGGGCCCTGCAGCACCAGCACCTTGAGCGCCGGGGCGAACTGTTCGGCCTCGCGCCGCCAGTTGCTCATCAGGCTGGTGGGGGCGACGATCAGGCAGGGGCGGTCGAGGCGGCCCTGCTCCTTTTCCAGCAGCAGGTGGGCCAGGGTCTGCACGGTCTTGCCCAGGCCCATGTCGTCGGCGAGGATGCCGCCGAGCTGGTATTCGCGCAGGAATTGCAGCCAGTCGAGCCCCTGCTGTTGATATGGACGCAGGTCGGCCTGCAGGCCCTGCGGCGGTTTCACCGGCTGGATGCCCTGGAAGTCCTTCAGTTTGCGGCCCAGCTCGCGCAGCGCCTCGCCGCCCCGCCACTGCAGTGCACCGCCGGTCTCCTCGTCCAGCTCCGCCAGCCGCGCGGCCTCGAGGCGTGACAGACGCAGGCCGCCGTCGTCGTCCAGGGTATCGCGATCGAAGAGTTCGTAGAGCACCTGATAGATAGGCCGGACGCGCTCGCTGGGCAGGTTGAGGTAGCGGTGCCCGCCCAGCGGCAGGGTCAGGGTCTCGGGCAGTTCGGCGGGCTCGTAGTGGGCCAGTAACTCGCTGATCAGCGGCAGCAGGGGAACCGCCTGGCCCTCCACGTCGAGGTCGAAGTGCAGATCGAACCAGGCGTTGCCGGGGGTATCGTCTTCGTTGGCCTCGTCCAGCCCGGCCTGCCAGTCGCCGGCCTCGACGAAACGCATCTGGAAGCTGGCGTCGATCTCCACCTGCCAGCCCTGTGCCTGCAGTGCC
>JANTGX010000200.1 GCA_024762755.1 Gammaproteobacteria bacterium | reverse complement strand
GGGCTCACCATCTCGGCGAGCGGGCAGCCGGCCCCATTTTGCCCTGCGGTCATTGTGTATAATCGTCGGTTTCCTGCGCCGACAGGTGCCCCTCCCGGATTCGAACTCGAGCCCCCCATGCCGGCCGTCCAAACGCGCATCGCCATTCTCACCCCCTTCCTGCACCACGCCGCCGGCTTCGGCGGGATCACCCCGTGGATGGTCAAGTTGGCCAATGGCTTCGTAGCCCGCGGCATCGCCGTGGACCTGCTGGTCAATGCCCGCGCGGAGACGCCACTGTCCTGTGATGGGCTGGATCCCGCCGTGCGCATTATCAATCATGGATACCACAAGCCTCAGGCCATGTGGGCCTTGCTGGCCTATCTGCGCCGTGCGCGTCCGCGGGTATTGCTGGGTGCCGGGCATCGCTACAACTGGATGGCGGCCTGGGCCAAACGCCTGACGCGCGTGCCGGTGCGGGTATATCTCAGTGTGCACGAGAACGTCTCCGTGGGTTCGGCGGGGATGCCTGCGCACAAGCAGCGGCAGCGCTTCGCCGCCATGCGCCGCCTGTATCCGCGCTGTGACGGGGTGATCGCGGTCTCCGCGGGGGTGGCAGAGGATCTGGTGGAGACGATCGGTCTGCCGGCGTCGAGGGTGAAGACCATCTACAATCCGGCGGTGGACGCGATCCTGCTGGAAAAGGCCGCCGAGGCCGTATCTCATCCCTGGTTGCAGCCGGGCGAGCCTCCGGTGTTCCTGGGCGTGGGCCGGCTGGAGCCGCAGAAAGACTTTGCCAGTCTGGTGCGCGCCTTTGCCCGCGTGCGGGCGCGTCGGCCGAGCCGCCTGGTGATCCTCGGCGAGGGGCGGGAACGCGCGTCCCTGGAGGCGCTGGCCGCAGAGCTGGGTGTCGCCGAGCAGGTGGCCCTGCCGGGGCATGTCGACAATCCCTTCGCCTGGATGGCGCGCTCAGCCGTGTTCGTCCTGTCTTCCGCCTGGGAGGGTTTTGGCAATGTCCTGGCCGAGGCCCTCGCCGTGGGCACGCCGGTGGTCTCCACCGACTGCCCCAGCGGCCCGCGCGAGATCCTCGCCGACGGGCGATACGGCCCGCTGGTGCCGGTGGCAGACGTCCCGGCCCTGGCCGAGGCCATGCAGACGACGCTGACACAGCCCCTGGCGGCGGAGGTCCTGCGCCAGCGAGGGGCCGTGTTCGGTGTCGAGGCGAGTGTCCAGGCCTACCTCGAGCATTTCGGCCTGTGAGTTCCGCCAGCATGGGTCATCAAGAGGAACAGTCACACTCGCCCAGCGAGGCCGCCTGTCTGTTTACGATCTTTATACCTACTTATAATCGTGCGCATCTGCTGCCGCGTACGCTGAAGAGTGTCGAGCAACAGACCTGCCGCGACTTCGAGGTGCTTCTTATCGACGATGGCTCGACGGATGACACCCGGACGGTGGTCGAGGCGTGGGCGGCGGAGAGCGGTCTGCCGCTTCGCTATGTCTGGCAAGATAACGCGGGCAAGCCGGCGGCCCACAATGCCGCCGTGGCCCAGGCCAGCGGACAGTTCATGGTCATTCTGGATTCCGATGATGTGCTGGCCCCGCGCGCGCTGGAGCTGCTGAAGCGGCGCTGGGAGACCATTCCACCCGATGCGCGAGAGCACTTTGCCGGTATCGAGGGTCTGTGCGCAGATATGCAGACGAAAGCGGTCATCGGTGACCGTTTCCCCCAGCCGCTGATGGACTCGAACTATCTCGAGACCCGTTACCGGCTGCGTATCGGCGGCGACAAGAAAAATGCCATCCGCACCGATGTCTTGCGGGCGTATCCATTCCCCCGCATCGATGATGAGAAGCACCTTCCCGAATCGGTGGTCTGGAACCGCATCGCGCAGCACTACGATTTCCGTTATTGCAACGATGTCGTCCAGTATGTGGAATATCACCCCGAGGGTCTTTCTGACAGGATTCGCCACCTGCGTTATGAGAATCCCAAGGGCTTTCGCCTGGCGTCCCAGGAATTGCTCAACCTGCACGCGGACTATTGCGACCGCACCTTGTTGTATCGCTCGGCTATGCGCTATGCGCGCTACTCCTTCCATGCGGGATTGGGGCTGGCCGAGCAATGGCGCGGGGTCTCACGCAAAGGTGTTTGGCTGCTGGCATTGCCCGAGGCCACCTTTCAATGGGTAAAGGACAAATGGCGTGCCCGTCGAGACGACTGACGCGGAGTTCCCTCTATGAATATCCCCTTGCAAGCTTCAGCGACACCCTATTTGTCCACTGCGAATCTAGCCAGGTGGGCGGCTTTGGCCGGTATCTATCTGCTCGCCTTCTTCTGTTTTCTCAGCCCCCCGGCGGTGGCCCTAGGCGAGGTATTGCTGCTGCTCTCGGCGCTCCTGGACTGGCGGCGTAGCCGGGCGGCGCTGGGCACCTTTTATGGCAAGATCTTTCTCGCCTTCATCGTCTATGCCCTGCTCAGCGCGGCCTGGGCGAGCGCCGCATTCGGCTACACCAGTTCGCAGTTCGAACAGGCGGGCGACTATATCCAGATGTCGCTTTTTTGGCTTGCCGGCTGGGCGATATATCGCTACGACATCCGTCCAGCGCACCTGTTTGCCGTCTGTGTCGCGGGTATGTTGCTGAGTTTGGCGCTGCATTTTCCCTATGCTCGCCTGGATGCCCTGCTGGCGGCGCAGGAAAGGCTGCGCATCGGCTCCATCCATCCCATCCAGCTGGGCACCTATCTGGCCGTGTTGTCGGTCGGCCTGGTGGTGGCCCTGGCACACCTGCTGAGCCCTGTCGGGCGGGTGCCATTTCGCTGGGTGCTGGTGGGTTTGGTTGTGGCGATCCTTGCCTTATTTCTCGTCGGCTTGATGCTGACGTGGTCACGTGGGGCGTGGCTGGCCTGGCTCGTCGGCGTGGCCTTCGTCGGCGTGTTCAAATTGGTGAAGATGGTCCGAGGCGGCCGGCTGAGCCTGAGGAATCTGGCCATCATGGGAGGTGTGGCCACTGTCTGTGTATTGCTGCTAGCGGGACTCGGCGCACATAAGATCACTCAACGCATCACGGCCGAATCGGATATCTATGAGCGCATTCTGTCCGGGGACATCAAGGACCTGCCCAAGACCTCCGTGGGTTGGCGGGTACATATGCAGATCTTCGCTTGGCAGAAGTTCCGGGAGCGCCCCTGGTTCGGCTGGGGGCCGTATACCAAGCAATTGATCGATAACAGTGACCTGAACCTGCACTTGGGGCATCTGCATAACAGTTATTGGGAGGTCCTGCTGCGCTTCGGTGTGGTGGGCAGTGCGTTGATCGTGGCCGGTATCGGCTGGCTGATCCGTGGGCTCTGGCTCGCCTATGGGCGTGATGCAGCAGAGGAGCCGGTGATGCTGGGCGTGTATGGCGGTCTCGTGGCGCTGGCCGTGTGGGCCATGATCGACTACAAATTCACCGGCTGGGAGAACACGGCCCTGCTCTGGCTGCTGGCCGGTACCGCGGCCTCGCGTGCCTTTCGTGTGGCGCTGGAACCCGCGCCCGGGGTGACCCGCGCTTGAACATCCTCATCCTCCGCCTCAGCGCCATCGGCGACGTGGTGATGGCCTCGCCCCTGATCCGTGCCCTGCGCGACAGATACCCCGAGGCGCACATCGCCTGGCTGGTGCAGCCGGAGGCGGTGCCGCTGCTGGCGGCCAATCCGCGCCTGGACGAGGTCATCGTCTGGCCGCGCGGCGAGTGGCAGCGGCTGTGGCGTGAGCGGCGGTACTGGCGGCTGTTGCGCGCCGTGCGCCGTTTCCGCCGCGAGTTGCGCGGGCGGGGTTTCGATCTGGTGCTGGACGTCCAGGGCCTGCTGAAGAGCGGCCTGCTGGCCTGGATGACGGGGGCGCCCGAGCGCGTCGGCCTGGGCTCGCGCGAGGGCAGCGCGCGGCTGATGACGCGGGTGGTGACGCCGCCGGCCGACGATCCGCGCATCGGTTCCGAATATCGCTGCATGGCCGGGGCCCTGGGGCTGGCGACCGAGCCCTTCGCCATGGACGTGGCCCTGTCCGCCGAGGATCGGCGCTTCGCCGCCGAGCTGAGCGCCACGCGGGGGCTGCAAGGGGGGTATGCGGTGATCTGCCCCTTCACCACCCGGCCACAGAAGCACTGGGTGGAGGCGTACTGGCCCGAGCTGGTGGCGCGCCTGGGCGAGGAACGGGGCCTGCCGGTGGTGATGCTGGGCGGGCCGGGCGACCGGGAGGCGGCGGCGCGCATCGCCGCGCAGGCGCCGGGGCTCATCGACCTCACCGGCGAGACCTCCCTGGCGCAGGCGGCGGCGGTGATCGAGGCGGGCCGCCTGCTCATCGGCGTGGACACCGGCCTGATGCACATGGGCATCGCCTTCGCCCGCCCCACCATCGCCCTGTTCGGCTCCACCTGTCCCTACCTCGACAGCGGCCGCAGTGACACGCGCATCCTCTATCACGCCCTCGACTGCTCGCCCTGCCGACGCCGCCCCACCTGCGACGGCGCCTTCACCTGCCTGCGCGAGATCACGCCGGAGGAGGTCATGGATAACGCCCGGGCCCTGCTGACATGAGCCTGAGCGTGTTGCACGTGGAGGCCGGCTGCCATCTCTACGGCGGCGCACTGCAGGTGGTCTACCTGCTGCGCGGCCTGCAGGCGGCGGGGGTGCACAACCTCCTCGTCTGCCCCACTGGCAGCGCGGTGGCCGCGGCGGCCCGGGAGGCCGGTGCCGAGG